>NZ_JBEXSI010000063.1:0-37617 GCF_040613515.1 Streptomyces sp. NPDC006261 | reverse complement strand
CCGCAACCGCAGATCCTCCTGCGCAGCCGGCGACAGACGCCTCATATCCCCACCCTCGATCACACCCGATCAACGAGCAGGCAACCCATCGGTTTGCCTCAATAAGCGCATCCCCTGCCCCGTAACGCGGAAGCCCTGCACGGCAGACCGCAGCGACCACGCGGCCCAGCGAAGCCTCTACCAACACCAACCTGAAAGCCCCCGCCAGCGCCCCGGCACCCATGCGCCCGACGGCCGACCCACGGCCAATTGCACTGACGAGCCCCCGCCGACAGAGGTCGGCGGTGGCTCGTCGTGTCTCCTGCCAGGGAGCGTTTTCTCTCACACACATCTCACCAACAGAGTCGACGCGCCTGGACAGAAAGGGCCTGACCTGGCCTTATACGGCTCACCTGGACCGACCAAGACCCCACAAGACACGATTCACAACCTGTGCCAGGTGGTACCCAGCGAGGGTCCGATGACCAGGACCGGAGCGTCATCCGGCCCGTCGAAGCGGTATTGCATGGTGTTCGGTGGTGTCTCACTCACCCGCTAGACCCTCTCATCTCTCACCGGTTCTCGCTGCGCCGGGCCGAACTCGACGGCTCACGTCCGGCGGCGGTCGCCTCACGTACCCGGGCATTTCCATGGCCGGCCGTCGCTACGAGCGCCGGGTCCGGGGAAGGGAACCCACGACGCGTGGAGTCCACGTCGGCAACCTCCAGAGGGCCGTCTCCAGCGCCTCCGAGGACATCACCCAGGCATCGGAAGCGCTCGACGACATCGACCGCGAGCTCAAGAACCTCGACGGCACGACGGACAACGCCGACCTCTCCAGGGCGGTCGACGACCTCCAGCCCTCCGACGTCGGGTGGAACAGCCTGTACTGGAGCAACCACGATCAGCCTCGGGTGGTCTCCCGGTTCGGCGACGACGGGCCCCGCCACCGGACGCGGTCCGCGAAGATGCTGTCCACCGTTCTCCACCTGCACCGGGGCACGCCGTACATCTATCAGGGCGAAGAGCTGGGCATGGCCAACGCGCCCCTGCGTACCATCGAGGATTCCCGGGACATCGAGTCCCTGAACCACTACCCACAGCAACTGCGTGCCGGAAGGGAGCCCGAGGACATCCTGCCCGGACTTCGGGCGATGGGCCGGGACAACGCCCGCACCCCCATGCAGTGGGACGCCTCGCCGCAGGCCGGCCTCACCACGGGCACACCCTGGCTGCCGGTCAACCCCGACCACACCGAGGTCAACGCCGCTGCCGCCAGAGCGGATCCCGGCTCCGTCCATCACCACTACCGGCGGCTGATCGCGCTGAGGCGCAGCGAACCGGCCGTCGTGCACGGCGACTTCACCATGCTTCTGCCGGACGACGAACGCATCTGCGCCTTCCGGCCGACTGGTACTCGCGCCGTGGGAGGCGCGGGTGCACCGGCAGACGCTCTGACCCCGCGCCGTTGTTCGCGGTGGCACCGGGTACCCGCACCCCATGACCGTCTACGGATTCCACGCTTCGCACGAACAGGTGCCTCCCGCCGAGCTGTTGGCCGCGGCCGTCCACGCGGAGAGCGCCGGCTTCACCGCCGTCATGTGCTCGGACCACTTCTCGCCCTGGAGCGTCCGTCAGGGCGAGTCCGGCTTCGCGTGGTCCTGGCTCGGCGCCGCGCTCCAAGCCACCGGCCAGGTCCCGTTCGGAGTGGTCAACGCGCCAGGGCAGCGGTACCACCCGGCGATCATCGCCCAGGCCATCGGCAGCCTCGCCGCCATGTACCCGGGCCGCTTCTGGGCGGCGCTGGGCAGCGGGGAGGCGTCCAACGAGCACATCACCGGCGCGCGCTGGCCGCGCAAGGACGTCCGCAACGCACGGCTGCGCGAGTGCGTCGACATCATCCGGGCGCTGCTGAACGGCGAGGAGGTGAGTCACGACGGGCTGGTGGTCGTGGACCGGGCCCGGCTGTGGACCCGGCCCGGGAGCGTGCCGCCGCTGGTGGGCGCTGCCTGCAGTGAGGCCACCGCCCGCTGGTGCGCACCGTGGGCCGACGGCCTGATCACCGTCAACGCGCCGTACGAGAAGCTGCGCCGGATCGTGGACGCGTACCGCTCCGCCGGCGGCGCCGGGCGGCTGCACCTCCAGGTCCACCTCAGCTGGGACCGCGACCTGGAGACCGCCCGCGCCGTCGCCCACGACCAGTGGCGCACCAACGTCCACGGCCCGCCGGTGAGTTGGGACCTGGACTCCGCCGAGCTGTTCGACAGCGTCAGTGAGCACGTCACGCCCGAGCAGGTCGCCGGGTCCGTCAACATCTCGGCGGACCTCGGCCGGCACGCGGCGTGGCTCCAGGAGTACGCCGACCTCGGCTTCGACGCGGTCATGCTGCACCACGTCGGCCGGGAACAGAGCGCCTTCATCGACGCGTTCGGCGCCGAGGTGCTGCCCCGGCTCGATGTGACCCGCCCCGATCCCTACCTCGCGGAGAGTGCCCGATGAGGCTGACCCGTACCTCCGACCTGTGGTGGAAGAACGCCGTCGTGTACTGCCTGGACGTCGAGACGTACCAGGACGGCGACGGCGACGGGACCGGCGATTTCGCCGGCCTGACCCAGCGGATCGACCACCTGGTGCGCCTGGGCGTCACCTGTGTGTGGCTGATGCCCTTCTATCCGACCCGGGAGCGCGACGACGGCTACGACATCACCGACTTCTACGGCGTCGACCCGCGCCTGGGCACACTGGGTGATTTCACGGAGTTCGTGCGGACCGCCCGCGACCGGGGTATCCGGGTCATCGCCGACCTGGTGGTCAACCACACCTCCGACCACCACCCGTGGTTCCAGGACGCCCGCTCAAGCCGCACGTCCGCCCACCGTGACTGGTACGTCTGGGTCGACACCCCTCCCGAGGACGGCCCTGAGGGCGTGGTCTTCCCCGACGCCGAGGACAGTGTGTGGGAGCTGGACGAGACCACCGGCCAGTACTACCTGCACCGCTTCTTCAAGCAGCAGCCCGACCTCAATGTCGCCAACCCCGCGGTACGCGACGAGATAGCCCGCATCATGGGTTTCTGGACGCAGCTGGGGCTGTCCGGCTTCCGCGTCGACGCGGTTCCGTTCCTGCTGGAGACCGACGGCCAGGCGGATGCGGACCAACTGCCCGACCCGCACGAGTACCTCGCCGACCTGCGGGCCTTCCTCGGGCGCCGCAACGGTGAAGCGGTGCTGCTGGGCGAGGTCAACCTGCCCTATCCCGAAACCGCCACGTTCTTCGGCGAGCCGGAGTCCGGCCGGGGCGACGAGCTGACCATGTGCTTCGACTTCATCGGCATGCAGCGGATGTACCTGTCGATGGCCCGGGGCGAGGCGGGACCGCTGGCCGCCGCCCTGCGGGAGCGCCCCGGCGCTCCCCGCGACGCGCACTGGGCGACCTTCGTCCGCAACCACGACGAGCTGACGCTGGACAAGCTCGACGACGGCGAGCGCGCCGAGGTCTTCGCGGCCTTCGGCCCGGACGAGGACATGCAGCTCTACGGCCGTGGCCTGCGTCGCAGGCTGCCGCCGATGGTGGCGGGCGACCGGCGCAGGGTCGAGCTGGCCTACAGCCTGCTCTTCACCCTGCCGGGCACCCCCGTGCTCTTCTACGGCGAGGAGATCGGGATGGGTGAGAACCTCACCGCCGAGGGCCGGCAGGCCGTACGTACCCCGATGCAGTGGACCGCCGACAAGGGGGGCGGCTTCTCCACCGCGGACGCCGACGCTCTGCCCAACCCGGTCGTGGAGGGCGCGTTCGGACCGAAGCGGGTCAATGTGCACGACCAGGCACACGACTCGGATGCACTCCTGGGGCGGATGCGGACACTGATCGAGAGGTACCGCGAGGCACCCGAACTGGCCTGGGGCACGTACGAGGTGCTCGACTCCGACGACCCCGGCGTACTGGCGCACATCAGCTCGCTGCCGGAAGGGGCGGTGCTGGCGGTGCACAACTTCTCCGACCGGGCGGTCACCGCGGCCACGACGGTCCCCCGGCTGAAAGGCGGCCGCCTGCTCACCGACGTCTTCACGGGCGACACGGTGAAGTCGGCGGCCGGGGGTCTCGTCCGCACCGAGCTGGAGCCGTACGGCTATCGCTGGCTGCGGGTGAACGCCCCCCTGGGCGACCCGGAACGCGCGACCGATGTGTGAGGGACAGCGGGGCTGATGTCCGGGCTCGTGGGGCGATGGCGGCTCACGTGGCGATCTGGGCGATGGCTGCGGCCTCACGCAACACGTCGACCAGCATGGGCATGGTCAGGCGCCCGGTGAACGTGTTGCGCTGGCTGGGATGGTAACTGCCGAGCAGGTGGAGCTCCTGTCGGCTCCCGGTGGCGGGCAGGACGACCCGGGTGCCGTGCCCGAAGGCGGGACGCGGACGGGGCATCTCCCATCCCGCCTGCGCGAGAGCCGGCAGGAGCGCCTGCCAGCCGAAGCCGCCGAGGACGACGACCGAGCGCAGTCGCGGACTGAGCAGGTTCAGCTCGCCCGCGAGCCAGGGCCGGCAGGTGTCGCGTTCCCCGGGCGTCGGCCGGTTCTCCGGGGGCGCGCAGTGCACGGGCGAGGTCAGCCGCACGCCGCGCAGGCGGAGCCCGTCCCCGGCGTGGACGGAGGACGGCTGCGAAGCGAGGCCCAGCGCGTGCAGCGCGGCGAAGAGGAAGTCGCCCGTCGCGTCCCCCGTGAACATCCGCCCGGTCCTGTTACCACCGTGGGCGGCGGGTGCCAGCCCCACCACGGCCACCTTCGCGTCCGCCGGGCCGAAGCCGGGCACCGGACGTGCCCAGTACTCCTGGTCCCGGAAGGCGGCGCGCCTGACCTCGCCGACCTCCTCCCGCCAGGTCACGAGCCGCGGACAGGCCCGGCAGTGCGTGACCAGGGCGTCGAGCTCGGCGAGCCCGGTGCACGAGGCCGCGAGGCGGGCCGGGAACCCCGGGTCGTCGGCCGCCGGTACCGGGTCCGCCGTCTCATCCATGCCCGTCACGCTACTGCCGCGGCCGTCGAGGCGCCGTCTTACGGCTGACGGGGAGGCACGGCCCGGCATGACTCAGGGGGTCGCCGCGGAAACGACATAGACGACAGGACTGGCCGGGTCGGTCATATTGACCGTGATGGTCTGGGTGGGGCGCGGCTTCTTGTTGGTGTGGGTGACGCTCGCCCAGTTCTCGTTCGGGCTGAAGTACCAACCGGTGATGTCGATGTCCCGGGCACTGATGTTGACCACCCCGGGCTCCAGGGCCGCGCGGCCGGTGCCGACGCCGGTCAGGAAGCGGTCGAGACCGGCGGAGGTCGTCCGGAACTTCGCGTACATCCGGCTGGCTTTCCAGTTGTTCGTCTCGTAGTACTGGACCCCGATCCCGTTGCCCGGGATCGGGATCTCGAAGATCCGGCGCTGCATCTTGGAGGGCCAGCCCTCGCGGAGGCCCTGGGCGGCTGCCTCGGCCTCCTTGTCCTTGCCCGAGCGGCGGCTCTGGCCCGCGGACACGAGGAGGTAGCCCGCCGGGATGCCGATCAGCAGCACGATGATCGTGGCGGTGATGAACCGCCGCTTGAACACCCGTCGGCGGCCCTCGGGCGGCTTGCTCTCGCCATCGCCCGGTGACTCGGACTGGGGCGGCACCACGGAGTGGTCGGCTGCGATCATGATCAGGAGGTCCCTCGTGCTGCGGAGCGGAGTACGTCAGGCGCGGAGGCCGGTCGGGTACGGGGTCGGGTACGGGTACGGGTCCAAGGTCGCGTACGGAGCCGGGTGCGGGTCCGAAGTCGCGTACGGAGCTGAGACGCCGCACAGGCCGTCGCGGTTCAGTCGACCGTGCGGGTCGAACGGGTGTTGCGGATGGTGCTCGCCGCCTGGTCGTAGATCTGCGCGTACCGCTCGTACCGCTCGACGCGGCGCCGGTTGGCCCGGCGGAAGCGGCGGGCCACCAGCCGGGCGAGGTCCGCAGCGCCGACCATACCCGCCTCGGGTCCCAGCTGCGCCTTGGCGATCCGGGCCTCGGGCCGGTAGCCGCGGCCGGTGAGGTGGCGCTTGAAGGCGTCCCGGGCGGGGCCGATCAGGAGGTCGTCGGCGGCGCTCACGCCGCCTCCGATGACGAAGCAGGACGGGTCGAGTGCGGCGGCCAGGTTGGCGATGCCGACGCCGAGCCACTGGCCGATGTCCTGGAGGAGCTCGATGCACATGGCATCACCCTCGCGGGCCAGTTCGGTGATGAGCGGGCCGGTGATGTCGGGGATGTTGCCCTTCACCCGGTCCAGCAGGAAGTGCGCGACCGGGGAGTCGGCGGCGGCCAGCTCCCTGGCCTCGCGCACCAGGGCGTTTCCGGAGCTGTACTGCTCCCAGCAGCCTCGGTTGCCGCAGGGGCAGCGGTGGCCCGAGGGCACGACCTGCATGTGGCCGAACTCACCGGCCACGCCGTACTTGCCGCGCTTGACCTGGCCGTCCTCCAGGATCGCGCCACCGATCCCCGTGCCGAGCGTGATCATGACGAGGTGGTCCTCGCCGCGCCCGGCGCCGAAGCGCCACTCCGCCCAGGCGGCGGTGTTGGCGTCGTTGTCGACCATGACGGGGACGACGAGACGGGAGGCGATCGCGTCGCGCAGGGGTTCGTCGCGCCAGGCGAGGTGCGGGGCGAACAGGACCTTGGAGCGGTCGGCGTCCACCCAGCCCGCCGCGCCGATGCCGACCGCGTGGACGTCGTGCCGGTCGGAGAGGTCCAGGACCAGTTCGACGATGGTGTCCTCGACGACCTTGGGGCTCTTGGACTTGTCGGGCGTCTCGGTGCGCAGCTGTTCCAGGATGTTGCCGTCGGCGTCGACGACGCCCGCCATCACTTTCGTACCGCCGATGTCGATCCCGACCGTGGGGACGCGGGGGGCGGTGAGGTGCGAGCGGCGTTCCTTGGTGCCGACGGTCTTGAGGACGGTGGCGCGGGCGGAGCCGCGGTCTGCGAAGTCGCGGTACGTGCTCATCGTCCCTGCGGGGTCTGGGGGGCCGGTCGCCTCTCGCGCCCGGCGGCGGACGGCGCCCGCCGCGCCCGATTCTGCCACTGCCGGGCCCCGGCGACCGCTGGGTGGGGGGCGGCCGCGCCGGGGCGGGTCGCCGGTCAGGGGGTGTCGTCGGTCGCGGCGGGGCCGCCCGGGAGGGTGGGGGCCGGGGTGCGTTCCAGCTCGTGGCTGAGCTCCTCCAGCTCGCTGCCGCCCGCCATCTGACGTGTCAGTTCGTCCAGCGTGACGTCGTCCTTGGTGTGGCTGCCGGACATCGCCCCGCGCTTGAGGAGGATGAACCGGTCGCCGACGAGGTGGGCGTGGTGCGGGTTGTGCGTGATGAGGACCACGCCGAGGCCTGCGTCGCGGGCGGCCGCCACGTACTTGAGCACCACACCGGACTGCTTGACGCCGAGGGCGGCGGTCGGCTCGTCCAGGACGAGGACCTTGGCGCCGAAGTAGACGGCGCGGGCGATCGCCACGCACTGGCGCTCACCGCCGGAGAGCGTGCCGATGGGCTGGTCCACGTCCCGCAGGTCGATGCCCATGCGGAGGAGTTCCGTGCGGGTCGTCTCGCGCATCGTGCGGACGTCGAGGCGCTTGAAGGGGCCGAAGCCGATGGTGGGTTCGGAGCCGAGGAAGAAGTTCCGCCAGACCGGCATCAGCGGGACGACGGCGAGGTCCTGGTAGACCGTGGCGATGCCCCGGTCCAGGGCGTCGCGCGGGTTGGCGAGGGTGGTCTCCTCGCCGTCGATCAGGAAGCGGCCGCCGTCGTGCCGGTGCAGCCCCGCGATGATCTTGATGAGGGTGGACTTGCCGGCGCCGTTGTCACCGAGGACGCAGGTGATCTCGCCCGCGTGGACCTCCAGCGAGACGTGTTCCAGGGCTTTGATGTTGCCGTAGAACTTCGATACGTCGTCCAGCTCGACCAGGGGGCCGACGGTCTTCCCGGAAGGGTCAGAAGTGGCCGTCATGACGTCGCCTCCGCGCGCTTGCGCACCCACGCGTTGAGCAGGGTGGCCAGGAGCAGCATCGCTCCCAGGAAGAATTTGAACCAGTCCGGGTTCCACTCGGCGTACACGATGCCCTTGCTGGTCATGCCGAAGATGAAGGCACCGACCGCCGAGCCGATCGCGGAGCCGTAGCCGCCGGTGATCAGGCAACCGCCGATGACGGCCGCGATGATGTACGTCAGCTCGTTGCCGACGCCCTCGCCGGACTGGACGACGTCGTAGCTGAACAGCAGGTGCTGTCCCGAGATCCAGGCGGCGAAGGCGACGCCCAGGTAGAGCCCGATCTTGGTACGGATGACGGGGACGCCGACCGCGCGGGCGGCATCCGCCTCACCGCCGACCGCGAAGATCCAGTTGCCGAAGCGGGTACGGAGCAGGATCCAGGTGGCGAGCGCGACGAGCGCCACCCACCACAGGATCGTCACCTTGAACTCGACGCCGCCGAGGGTGAGCGTCGAGGCGAACAGGGCCCGGGCGGACTCGAAGCCCTCCATGTCGCCGATGGCCTTGGTGGAGACCGTGCCGCTGATCAGCTTGGTGAAGCCGAGGTTCAGGCCGGTGAGCATCAGGAACGTACCGAGCGTGATGATGAAGCTCGGCAGTCCGGTGCGGGTCAGCATGAACCCGTTGAACGCCCCGATGGCGAGCGTGACCAGCAACGACACGAAGACGCCGACCCAGACGTTGGCGGTCATCTGGTAGCTGAACATCGAGGAGATCAGCGCGGAGCTGGTCACCAGGACACCGGCGGAGAGGTCGAACTCCCCGCCGATCATCAGCAGCGCGACCGGGGCGGCCATGATGCCGAGGACGGAGGCCGCGTACAGCACGGTCCCGAAGCTGGTGGCCTGGAGGAAGCTGTCCGCGACGAGCGCGAAGAAAAAGAAGACGGCTGCCGCACCGACGACCGAGCCGAGCTCGGGGCGGCCGAGCAGCTTGCGCAGCGGCGAGGTGCGTACGAGGCGCTCGTCCACCTCCGCCGGCTTCTCGGGGGCGGCGGCGGAGCCGCTCATCGGGTGCCCCGCTTGGTGTAGTCGGCCAGGGCGTCGGCGTCGTCCTTGGTGATGATCTGCGGGCCGGTCAGGACGGGCAGGCCGCCGCCGAGGACGTTGCGGTTGGAGCGGTAGAGCCAGAGCAGGTCGACGGCCTCGTACCCCTGGAGGTAGGGCTGCTGGTCGACGGCGAAGCCGAGCTTGTCGGTCTGGAGACCGGTGGCGACCTTGGCGTTGAGGTCGAAGGTGTCGATCTCGGCCTTGCTGCCCGCCGTCCGCTTGGCCTGGACGGCGGCGTCGGCGAAGGGGGCGCCGAGGGTGACGACCGCGTCGATGCTCTTGTCGGACTGGAGCTTGGCCTCGATGGACGCCGTGACGTCGGGCATGTTGGTGCCGTCGACGTACAGGTTCTGCAGCGTGCCGTCGAAGGTCTTCTTCGCCCCGGCGCAGCGCTGCTCGTGGCCCACGTTGCCCTGCTCGTGCAGGACGCAGAGGACCTTCTTGCGGTCCCGCTCGTTCAGCTCGTCGCCGACGGCCTCACCGGCGATCGACTCGTCCTGGCCGATGTGGGCCAGGGCGCCGAACTCCTTGGACTCGGCGGAGCCGGAGTTCACCGTGACGACCGGGATGCCCGCCTTGACGGCCTTGGCGATCACGGCCTTCATGGCGTCGGGCTTGGCCAGCGAGACGATGAGCCCGTCGACCTTCTTGTCGATCGCGGTCTGGACGAGCTGGGCCTGCTGGTTGGCCTCGTCGTTGTGCGAGTAGAGGAAGTTGATGTTGTCCTTGACGGCCGCCTGCTCGGCGCCCTTCTGGACGATGTCCCAGAAGGTGTCGCCGTCGCCCGAGTGGGTGACCATGGCGAAGGTCCAGCGGGGCGTGTTCACCGCGGCCCGGCCTTCGGCGGCCTCGGCCGCGCGCTCTTCCGCCCGCTTGCCGCCGGTGCTGCTGCATCCCGCGAGGGAGGCGCCCAGCACCACTGCCAGCACGGCGCCCACCGCGCGTACCCCTGTCCGAACCCTTGCCACGACGCCGTGCCCTTCTACTGCTGCTCGCTGTGCGCTTGACGGGGCCGGGGAGTTTGCGGTCCCGGCCCGGCTGCCCAAGTATCCCCGAGCCGTGCCCGCCCTTGCCCGGGGGGCGCTTTCCTGCCCGTCCCGTGCCCAGGATCCTCTGCCCGCGGGCGCACCGGCGCAAGGGTGCCGTCCTCAGACGCCGAACGGGCTGGGGTGGTCGCTCAGGTGCGTACCAGCAGCTGGAACTCGAACGCGTAGCGCGAAGCCCGGTAGACGTGGGAGCCGAACTCGACCGCGCGGCCCGTGTCGTCGTACGTCGTGCGCTCCATGGTGAGCAGCGGCGCGCCCGGTTCCTCGTCCAGGGCGCGGGCCTCCCCCGCGGTGGCAGCGCGGGCGCCGACTGACTGGCGGGCGCTGTGCAGGGTGATGCCCGAGGCCCGCATCATCCGGTAGAGCCCGGTGGACTCCAGCTCCCGCGCCGTGAGGGCGAGCAGGCCCGGAGGGAGGTGGTTGCGCAGGAGGGCCATCGGCTCGTCGTGGGCGTAGCGCAGCCGCTCGACGAGGTGGACCTCGGTGCCCTCGACGACCCCGAGGGCGGCGGCGATCTCGGCGGTGGCCGGTTCCGTGGTGGTGCGCAGGACCTTGGTGGCGGGGCGCTGGCCGGCCGCCTCCAGGTCCTCGTAGAGCGAGCTGAGCTCCAGCGGGCGGCGGACCTGGCTGTGCACGACCTGGGTGCCGACGCCCCGGCGGCGGACCATCAGCCCCTTGTCGACGAGCGACTGGATGGCCTGGCGGACGGTGGGGCGGGAGAGGCCGAGGCGGGCGGCGAGGTCGATCTCGTTGCCGAGCAGGGCGCCGGGGGCCAGCCGGCCCTGTTCGACGGCGGCCTCCAGTTGCTGCGCAAGCTGGAAGTAGAGCGGCACCGGGCTGGTGCGGTCCACGCTCAGTGGCAGCGGCTGATCGGCTCCTTGTGCGGTCACGGGGCGAGCCTAGTTCGATTGTCCGGACAAAGCCATGGCGGGCGTGGGGCCGGGTGAGCGCCCGGCCGATACGTGCGGCCGCCATTTGTCAGGACAAATGCTTGACATGACGACCCGGCCGACGTCACCTTGGGGCCATGCGCATCGGACTCATCGGAACGGGACGTATCGGCACTTTCCATGCGGAGGTGCTGAGCCGTCACCCCGCTGTGGAGTCCCTGCTGGTGGCGGACGCGGATCCGGAGCGGGCCGCCTTGGCGGCCACCCGGACCGGAGCCTCGGCCGTCGCGGTGGACGCGTTGTTCACCGGCGAGGGCCCCGGCCTCCCCGACGCGCTGGTGATCTGCTCGGCGACCGCGGCCCACGCCCCGCTCATCGCCCGCGCCGCGCGGGCCGGGCTGCCCGCGTTCTGCGAGAAGCCGATCGCCCTGGACCTGCCCCGCACCCTCGGCGCCCTCGCGGAGGTCGAGGCGGCGGGCAGCATTCTGCAGCTGGGCTTCATGCGCCGCTTCGACGCCGGGTACGCCGAGGCGAGGGCGGTGGTCCGGGAGGGGAGGCTCGGGCGGCTCCATACCGTACGGGCGGTCACCTCCGACCCCGCTCCCCCGCCCGCCGACTACCTCCCGCTCTCCGGCGGGCTCTACCGGGACTGCCTGGTCCATGACTTCGACATCCTGCGGTGGGTGACGGGCCGCGAGGTGAGCGAGGTGTACGCCACCGGGTCGGATGCGGGGCCCGCGATGTTCCGCGAGGCGGGTGACGTGGACACGGCCGCCGCCCTGCTCACCCTGGACGACGGCACGCTGGCCACCGCCACCGCCACCCGCTGCAACGGCGCCGGGTACGACGTCCGCATGGAGCTGGCCGGGGAACTGGACCAGATCGCCGTCGGCCTGGACGGCCGTACGCCGCTGACCTCGGCCGAGCCGGAGGGGCCGGGCGCGCCGCCGAAGCCGTGGCCCGGGTTCCTGGAGCGGTTCGCCCCGGCGTACGAGGCGGAGCTGGACGCCTTCCTCCGGGTCGCCCGGGGTGAGCTGGCCAATCCGTGCGACGGGCGGGAGGCCCTGCACGCGCTGCGGATCGCCGAGGCCTGCGAGATCTCCCGCCGCGAGCGCCGCCCGGTGGTGATGGAGGAGATCCCGGGCGGGTGAGGCCGGGCCCGGACGGGCGAGAACGGGGCCCGGGCGGGCGAGAACAGGGCTGGCGGGTGAGAACGGGGTCCGTGCGGGCGAGACGGGGGCCGGCGGGTGAGCCGCCCCCGTCGGCACCGGCCGCCGCCTCCCTACCAGCCCACCGGCAGGCTCAACGGTCCCCGCATCAGGATGCCGGTGCGCCAGTCGAGGGTCGCCGGGTCGGCGGTGAGCCGCAGCTCCGGGCAGCGCTCCAGCAGGGACCGGATGGCGACCCGGGCCTCGATCCGGGCCAGCGGTGCGCCCAGGCAGTAGTGGATGCCGTGCCCGAAGGCGATATGGCCCCGGGCGTCCCGGGTGATGTCGAAGCGGGCCGCGTCGGGATAGCGGGCGGGGTCCCGGTTGGCGTCCGACATCGCGACGAGGACCAGTTCGCCGCCGCCGGGGATCACCGTGCCGTCGATGTCGATCGGTGCGGTCGTGAAGCGGTACGTGGGCGTCTCGACGGGGCCCTCGAAGCGCAGGATCTCCTCCACCGCGTTGTCGATCAGTCGTAAGTCCGCCCGGAGGGCAGCGAGTTGCTCCGGATGGGCCAGGAGTTTGTGCACGCCGTTGGTGATGAGGTTGACGGTGGTCTCATGACCGGCGACGAGCAGCAGCCAGGCCATGCCCATCAGTTCGTCGGCGGAGAGCCGGTCGCCGTCCTCGTCGGCGGTGTGGACAAGCGCGCTCATCAGATCCTCGCCCGGACGCGCCCGCTTGTCCTGGAGCAGCCCGGTCAGGTAAGCGGCCATCGCCTGGGTGGACGAGTCGCGTTTCGAGGCGTCGACCGAGGAGACCGCCTGGTTCGACCACTCGCGGAAGGCCGTCCGGTCCAGGAACGGCACACCGAGCAGCTCGCAGATGACGTTCATCGGCAGCGGGTAGGAGAGCGCCTCGACCAGATCGGCCCGCCGGTCCGGCGCCGCGAGCATCCCGTCCAGCAGCTCGTCGGTCATCTCCTGGATGCGCGGGGCTAGTTGCTCCATCCGGCGCGGGGTGAACTCCCGGGCGACGAGTTTGCGCAGCCGGGTGTGGTCGGGGGTGTCGCTGCTGAGCATCGAGGTGCCCGCGGAGACCTTGGTGACCCCGAGTGCGGGCGAGGCCCTGGCCCACTGCTTGGAGAGCCGCTGGTCGGCGAGGAGCGCCCGCCCGGCCTCGTACCCGACGACGAGCCAGGCGTGGGTGCCCTCGGGGATGCGGACCCGGTGGACCGGGCCCTTGGCCCGTAACGCCGCGTAGACGGGGTAGGGGTCGCGGGTGAACTCCTCGCCGAGTGCGGCGAGATCGACCAGCTCATCGGTTTCCGGGGTCGCTTCGGTGGTCAAGGCGTGCCCCTTCTCGGAGAGTTGTGCGGGGACAGCGGCCTCACCAGCGCACCGGCAGCCGCCGCACCCCGCGCATCAGCAGGCCGGGCAGCCAGTCCGGCTCGCCGCCCGCCGGGTCGCGGGCGAGGTCCGGGCAGCGCTCCAGCAGGGCCCCGATCGCGATGCGCGCCTCCATGCGGGCGAGCGGGGCGCCCAGGCAGAAGTGCGCCCCGTGGCCGAAGGCCAGGTGTCCCTGGGGCGGGCGGCGGATGTCGAAGGTGTCCGGGTCCTCGAACCGCTCGGGGTCCCGGCCGCCCGAGGCGAGGGCGACGAGCACCACCTCGCCGCGCGGGATCACGGTGGAGCCGACCGTGACGTCCTCCCGGGTGAAGCGGAAGGTGGCGGTCTCCACCGGGCCGTCGTACCGCAGCATCTCCTCCACCGCCCCGTCGAGCAGTCCGGGATCGGCGCGCAGCAGGGCGAGTTGGTCCGGGTGGTCGAGGAGGGCCCGCACCCCGTTGGAGATCAGGTTGACGGTGGTCTCATGCCCGGCGACGAGCAACAGGAAGGCCATGCCGACCAGTTCGTCACCGGAGAGCCCGTCGCCGCCCTCGTCGCGGCTCCTGATCAGCGCGCTCAGCAGGTCATCGCCCGGCGAACCGCGCTTGTCGTCGATCAGTTGGACGAGGTAGGCGCCCATCGCGCCGACCAGGTCGGTCTCCCGCTGGGCCGGGGTGGGGGAGACGACGCCGTTGGAGAGCGTACGGAAGGTGTCCCGGTCGATGTCGGGGACGCCGAGCAGCTCGCAGATGACGGTCATCGGGAGAGGGAAGGCCAGCGCGTCGACCAGGTCGGCGGAGCCTGCAGGGACCATCGCGTCGAGGAGCTCCGTGGTGATCTCGGTGACGCGCGGCCGCAGCGCCTCGATCCGGCGGGCGGTGAACTCACGGACGACCAGCCTGCGCAGCCGGGTGTGGTGCGGGGCGTCCAGCTCCAGCATGTTGGCGCTGATCGCGTGCGGCTGGGCGGTCCAGCGCTCGGTGGTCCGCCAGTCCTTGCCGAACCGCTGGTCGGCGAGGACCGAGCGGGCCTCGTCGTATCCGACGACCAGGTGCATGCGCTCGATGTGCTCGGTGCGCACGGTGTGCACCGGCCCCTCTGCACGGAGCTTCGCGTAGTACGGGTAGGGGTTCGCCGTGAAATCCGGCAGATCCCCCAGATCGAGCACAGTCATCGTGGTCAGCCCCCTCTTCCGGTCCGGGCCACTCAGCGTAGGGCCGGCCCGATCTGCTGGGTGTAAGCCGGTCCGGCCACGCGGGTCGCAGGCCGGTCCGGCCACGCGACGAAAGCCGGTCCCCTTCGCTCAGCGTAGGCCGTCACTCTCATCGTCGTCCGGGTCGAGCAGTCCGGCATCGTGGACCAACAGGGCGATCTGGACCCGGTTGTTCAGGTCGAGTCTGGCGAGAATCCGCGAGACCTGGGTCTTCACGGTGGCGACACTGAGGTACAGCTCGCCCGCGATCTCGGCGTTGGAGTGTCCACGTCCGACTGCTACCGCCACCTCCTTCTCCCGCTCCGTCAGTTCCGCGAACCGCCTGCGGGCGCGCTCGGTCCGGCTGGTGCGGTCGACCCGCGCACCGCCGGCGGCCCGGGCCATGAGCTGCCGGGTGACGGCGGGCGAGAGCACCGGGTCCCCGGCGGCCACCCGGCGGACGGAGTCCACGATCCGGGCGGGCGGGGTGTCTTTCAGGACGAATCCCGCAGCCCCGGCGCGGATGGCCCGCAGGACCTGTTCGTCGGCGTGGAAGGTGGTGAGGACGACGACTTCGGGCGCGCCGGGACGGCGGCGCAGCTCCTCGGTCGCGGTGAGCCCGTCCATGCCGGGCATCCGGATGTCCATCAGGACGACGTCGGGGCCCAGCCGTTCGACCAGAGCGGCGACCTCGCTGCCGTCCGCGCCCTCCCCCACGATGTCGATGTCGTCGGCCCCGCCGAGCATCAGGGCGAGTCCGGCCCGCACGAGCGGGTCGTCGTCGACGATGAGCAGCCGGACGGGCGGGGGCGCGGAAGAGGCCGGGGACGCGGAGGACGCCGGAGGGGGCGGGGACGCCGGGGTGTTCATGACAGCCACCGTAGCCAGCCGGTCCCGGGCGGCCGGCATCCCCGCCTCACGCGGCGGGCCAGGGCAGCCGGGCGCGGACGACGAAGCCGCCGTCCGCCGTGGGGCCGTGCTCCAGCCGGCCCCCGGCGAGCGTGGCGCGCTCGGTGAGGCCGATGAGGCCCTGGCCGGAGCCGGGTACCCGCTCGAAGGGTTCGGTGGGGGCCGGGTTGGCCACCTCGATGGTGAGCCCGTCCCCCGGGCCGCCGGTCACGTTGACGGTGACCTCCGTACCGGGTGCGTGTTTACGGGCGTTGGTCAG
Source organism: Streptomyces sp. NPDC006261 (assembly GCF_040613515.1). Classification (NCBI taxonomy): domain Bacteria; kingdom Bacillati; phylum Actinomycetota; class Actinomycetes; order Kitasatosporales; family Streptomycetaceae; genus Streptomyces; species Streptomyces sp. NPDC006261. The sequence goes on along the minus strand of NZ_JBEXSI010000063.1, from coordinate 21,722 downwards.
GCACTCCTGGGCGATGCGGTACACCGTGCGGCCGGTGGCGGCGGGGGCGTCCGCCGGGGCGCCGACGCGCTGGTCGACGGTGACCTTCATTCCCGCCGCGCGGGACTGCTCGATCAGCCCGTCCAGGGTGGCGAGGGTGGGCTGGGGCCGCTCGCCCTCGCCGGTGTCCCCGGGGCCGCGCAGCACGCCGATGATCTCCCGTAGGTCCTGGAGCGCCTCGTGGGCGCTGTCCCGGATGACTCCGGCGGCCCGGGCGATCTCGGCGGTGGGGGCGTCGGGCCGGAATTCCAGGGCCCCGGCGTGGACGCTGAGCAGGGTGAGCCGGTGGGCGAGGACGTCGTGCATCTCGCGGGCGATGGCCTCGCGGGCCAGCCGCTGGGCCTGTTCGGCGCGGAGTTCCGCCTCGGCCTCGGCGCGGCGGGCCCGTTCGCGGAGGGTGAGGACGAGCTGGCGCCGGGAACGTACGACCATTCCCCAGCTGAGCACCAGCAGGATCAGCAGGACGCCGATGACGGCCGAGGCGACGAAACCGGTCTCCGGGTCGGGGCGCAGCCAGGGCTGAAGGGGCGCCACGATCAGCGCGCCCGCGCCGACGATCGCCACCGGCTTGAAGGGGCGGTGGACGGCCAGGCTGAACAGGGCGACCATCAGGGCGCCGCCCGCGACGGGCTCCACGATGGACAGGATGGTCAGGGCAGCGGCGAGCCCGACGGGCCAGCGCCGCCGGACCCAGAGGGCGCAGCAGGCGGCGGCGCCGATCACCGAGTCGACGACGAGCACGGCGTCCGGGGTCGACCCCTCGGTCTCGATCGCGGCGAGGGCGATGAGGGCGATGCCCGCCGCGATGAGGAAGGCCGTGATGTCGACGACCCAGTCGCGTACGGTCCGCCGCGCCCGGGCCCGGTCGCCGGGCAGCTCGGCGCCGGCCATCGCCGAGGGGAGCAGCCAGGGGTACTCGGTGCGCGTCATATCGGCAAAGTTACGCAGCCGGGCGTCCGGGACGGGTCCTGTGCGGCCAGGGAGCGACCGAAGTCGCGGGACCCGCTACTTTCGGCGCGGCGGTCGGGTCCTGTGGCCGACGCGGCGGGCACGGGTCGGCCACGAAGCTCGGCGTATGAAGAAATTCGTCGAGGCGGTCGGGTTCATCATCTTGCTGCAGGGCCTGGGAGGGCTGGTCTACGAGTGGACGGGATGGCTGCGGCTGTGGACGTTGGCCCAGCACATCGACTACTTCGGTGACCGCGCGTTGTTCGTCAGCATCGTGCTGATCGTGACGGGCTTCGCGATCATGATCGCGCCGGACGCGGTCAAGAAGTAGGGCCCGCTCCTCGGTCCGCTCCTTCCGCACTGCGGCGCCCCCACGCGGTACCCGCCAGGACGAGGACGGCTCCGGCCACCCCCAGGGCGCCGAGCCGTTCGCCGCCGAGGCTGATGCCGACGGCGGCGGCCCACAGCGGTTCCGTACCGAGCAGCAGGCTGACCCGGGACGGCGAGGTGCGGCGTACCGACCACATCTGCACGAAGAACGCGAACAGCGTGCAGAACACGGAGAGGAAGATCAGCCCCGCCCACTCCCGGAAACCGAAGTCCGCCGCCACGCTCCACGGCGAGGCGCCCGTCCCCGGGAGGGCGGCGAGGACGACGAAGACGGCGACCGCGCTGCCGAGTTGGACCGTGGTCAGGGAGAGCGAGTCGGCCGACCGGACCGCCTTCAGACGCGCCATGGCCAGGACGTGGACCGTACGGGCGAGGGCGGCGAGGAGCATCAGCAGGTCACCGGCCGAGGGGCTGGTGAACCCGCCGCCCTGGGTCAGGAGGATCACTCCGGCGACGGAGAGCCCGGCCGCCGCGACGAAGGAGGCCGGGGGCCGGACCCGGGTCACGACGGCTTCGGCGAGCGGCGTGAAGACCATGGTGAGGCTGATGATCAGCCCGGCGTTGGTGGCCGAGGTGTGGACGACCCCGTACGTCTCCAGCAGGAAGATCCCGCTCAGCACCAGGCCCAGCAGTCCGGCTGCCCGCCACTGCCCCCCGGTCAGCGCCCGCAGCTTGCGCCACCCGGTGGCCACCAGGACGGGCAGCACGATCGCGAAGCGCAGGACGAGGACGGCGATGACGGTGTGGGTGGTGGTGATGCCCTTGGCGGCGAGGTAGCTGGCGCCCCAGACGACGGCGACCGCCAGGACCGGCAGGTCGGTGAGCCAGGCTCTGCGGGGCGGTGCGAGGGCGGGGGCGGGCGCGACGGCAGCGGACACCTGGTGCTCCTGGTTCTCCACAAGGGACGGATGGTGGAGACCTCACCGGCTCACACGCGGAAACGATCACGCTACTCGCCGGGCGTGGCGGAAAGGAACACCTGTCTCACGGACCGGATCCCGCCCGGTCATCCGCCGGTATCACCCGTGGTCAGGGGCGGACGCGCCGGTGAACGGGGACCCGGGCCGGGCGGCGGTGGTCCGGGGGCGCCTCCGGCCCTCCCTAGACTGACGCCTCGATAACTCTGAGGTACGGAGTGGTCACATGGCGGCAGTGCGGCTGGACGGGCGGATCGAGCGGGGCAACCAGACGCGGCAGCTGATCCTGGGGCGTGCGGTGCAGATCGCTTCGGTGGAAGGCCTGGAAGGCCTTTCCCTGGGGCGGCTGGCGGCCGAACTGAAGCTGAGCAAGAGCGGTGTGTTCGCCCTGTTCGGTTCGAAGGAGGAGCTGCAGCTCGCCACGGTGCGCGCCGCGGTCGCGGTCTATGTCGACCATGTGCTGCGCCCGGCCCGCTCGGTCCCGCCGGGGATCGGCCGGGTCTGGCGGATGTGCGAGGCGTGGATCGCGTACTCCCGGGAGCGGGTCTTCCGGGGCGGCTGCTTCTTCTACGCGGCCACCGCCGAGTTCGACGCCCGCGGCGGCAAGGTGCACGACGCCCTGGCCGCCGCGCAGACCGGCTGGGTCACCTTCGTGGAGGAGACGATCGAGGAGGCGCGGGCGGCGGGCGAGCTGGCCGGGGACACCGACGTACGGCAGCTGGCCTTCGAGGTGATCGCCTTCCTGGAGCTGGCCAACGCGGAGTCGGTGCTGCAGAACAACAGCCTCGGGTACGGCAAGGCCGCGCGGGCGATCCTGGCACGGCTGCGGGCGGCGGCGACGGAGGGCGCGACGCTGCCGACGCCCTGAGCTAAAACCCCAGTTCGAGCCTCCCCCTCTGACAGCCCAAGAACCGCTGATTCCCCAGCTCGGAGCGCGAGTTCGCTTCTCGTCACCCGCGCCGGCTTGGAACCTCGGGTCGGAGAGCCGGGCCTTCAAGCTGTGTGAAGTGCCGCGGCCCTCCATGGGGCCGGTTCGTTTCCTACCACTCGGCCAAGAGCCTCCGGCGTCGAGACGGTGCCAGGCCAGCAGCACAGGGGAACACCACCAGGACCGGCTCATCTCAGAGCCGGCCCTGGTGGTGTCTCGATGTACTCGAAGGCTCGGAGCGATGCCTCGATTCCGAGGCTTCCCGCAGTGATGGCTCCTCGTAGGACGTGGGCGATCTCCTCGGACTTGAGGTCGATGCCGTCGAGCTCCTCCATGGTCAGCGGAATCTCTTCCAGCGCGTATTCACCGGGGCCTTCGGCGCTGACTCGAGACCGTCGCGGTCGTCGAAGGACCAGGTCGCGATGCGGGCGAGGCAGAAGTGCTGCCGCTTCTCGTCGGACTCCCTCGTGTGGAGAAGGCGCACGATGTCGGCCTCTCCCGCGATCTCCTCGTTACGGGGCTCCGATCTGCCGGTGCGCCGAGAGGGCTGACGGGGATGGGGCGGGCGGCAGCCGGTGCGCTGAAGGGTGCGCGTCCGATTCCCGCCGGTGTCCGGGCCTCCGGGCGACTTTGCTGGTTCCTGTCGCCGGATCCGGCGACGCTCGGCCGAAGGCAAGGAAGCTCACCATGTCCAGCACCACCATCACCGCCTCCGCACCCCGGGCCGCCCTGGTCACCGGAGCCAGCCGCGGCATCGGCGCAGCCATCGCCCTGCGGCTCGCCGAGGCGGGGGCGGACGTCGCCATCACCTACGTACGGGACGAGGAGGCGGCCCGCGCGGTCGTGGCGAAGGTCGAGGGGGCGGGCCGGCGCGCGGTCGCCCTGCGCTGCGACGCGGCGGACGCCGGGGCCGCCGCCGAGGCGGTGCACCGTGCGGCGGAGGCGCTCGGCCGGCTCGATGTACTGGTCAACAACGCGGGCATCGGCGTCCTCGGTCCGATAGCGGCCCTGCCGGACGCCGAGGTCGAGCGGGTCCTGGCGGTGAACGTGCGGGCGGTCTTCCTCGCCTGCCGGGCGGCGGCGGACCGGCTGGCCGACGGCGGGCGCATCATCTCGGTCGGCACCGCGCTGAGCCGGTATGCGGGCGGGCCCGGATCGACGCTCTACGCGATGAGCAAGTCCGCCCTCGCCGGGCTGACCAAGCCGCTCGCCCGGGAGCTGGGGCCGCGCGGCATCACGGTGAACCTGGTCCAGCCAGGCCCGGTGGACACCGATCTCAACCCGGCCGGCGGGCCGTTCGCCGAGGGCCAGCGGGCGGCCACGGCGCTGGGCCGGTTCGGTACGGCGGACGAGGTGGCGTCCCTGGTGACGTACCTCGCGAGCGCGGACGCGGGCTTCATCACCGGTACGGAGGTCGTGGTGGACGGCGGCCACGCGGCCTGAGCCCGTCCCCGGCCGTCCGTGACCGCGATGCCGTCGAGCTGCCCCGCCCCCGCCGCCCGCCTACGCTGGCCGGGGCGGGGCAGGACGTGACATGACGCGACATGGGGCTACGGAAAGGTCAGGACGGACCATGGGCGAGGTACCGGTTCACACGCTCAACGACTCCACCACCCTCCCGGCGGTGGGCCTCGGCACCTATCCGCTGGACGACGCGGAGGCGGAGGAGGCCGTCGCGGGAGCCCTGGAACTCGGTTACCGGCTCGTCGACACGGCCCTGAACTACGGCAACGAGACCGGCACCGGCCGGGGCATCGCCCGCAGCGGCGTCCCCCGCGAGGAGATCCGCCTGACGACGAAGGTGCCGGGGAGGCATCAGGGGTACGCGCAGACGCTGGCCTCGTTCGAGGAGTCGCGGGCCCGGCTGGGCGTCGAGTACGTCGATCTGTATCTGATCCACTGGCCGCTGCCTCATGTCGGCAAGTACGTCGAGACGTGGAAGGCGATGATCAGGCTCCGCGCGGACGGTCTCGTCCGCTCCATCGGCGTCTCCAACTTCACCGCCGCCCATCTGGAGCGGCTGGAGCGGGAGACGGGCGTGCTGCCGTCGGTGAACCAGATCGAGATGCACCCGCTGCTCCCGCAGGAGGAGTTGCGGGCGGTGCACGCGGCGAAGGGCGTCGTCACGGAGGCTTGGAGCCCCCTGGCCCGGGGCCGCGAGGTGCTGGAGGACCCCTCCACCGTGGCGATCGCCGAGGACCACGGGGTGACGCCGGGGCAGGTGGTGCTGCGGTGGCACACGCAGGTCGGCGCGGTGCCGATCCCGAAGTCGGCGGATCCGGGGCGGCAGCGGGAGAACCTGGACCTGTTCGGGTTCGAACTGACGGCGCAGGAGCTGACCACGCTCGCGTCGGGGCGGCAGCGGCGGTTCGGCGGGGACCCGGATACGCACCAGGAGTTCTGAGGGGCGGTGGACAGGCCGGTGTGCCCACCACGACCCCCCTGAGATCGCGGTGGGCACACCGGCCTGAGGTCAGCCGCCCAGCTCCCGGTGACGGGCCGCCAACGCGTCGGCGCCGCCCTCGGTGAGGGACCCGTACAGCCTCAGCCGGGAGATCCCGCCGTCCGGGAAGATGTCGATCCGTACGTGGGTGGCGAGCACCGGGCCGTCCAGCACGAAGCGGTGGTTGGTGTCGGGCTGGAGCCGGGTCCGGGGCAAAACCTCCGCCCAGTCGCCGTCCTCGCCCTCCCGGACCGAAAGAGCGGCCCAGCCAGCCGAGTTGCCCTTGAGATAGGCCGTGTCGATCTCGACGGCCCGGATCTCGGACGGGGCGGCGAGGCGGTAGCGGATCCAGTCGTTCCCCCGGTCGCGGCGGCGGCGGGTCTCCCAGCCGTCGTCCATCTTGCGCGAGCGGCCGGGCTGGATGGTGTTGGTGGCCGGGGAGTAGAAGCGGTCGGAGGCGTCCTCGACCTGGCCGCCGTTCTCCAGGGCGGCCAGGTCGAACGTACCCAGCGCGGTGAGCCACGCGGGGTCCGGGGCGACCTCTCCGTACACGCGCAGCCGGGCGATCCCGCCGTCCGGGTGCTGGTTGATCCGCAGGTGGGTGAAGCGCTGCTCGGCGTCGACGGCGAACCCGTTGGCCGCGTGGCCCCCGACCGGTGTGCGCGGAACGACCATCGTCCACTTCACGTCGGGGGCCAGGAGGTCCTCGGGTGACGGGGAGCCGGGGAGCGAGACGGCCTCCACGGAGACGGCCTGGGGGTAGTTGCCCCGGAAGTGGGCGGTGTCCAGGACGATGCCCCGGATGACGCCGGGGGCGCCGAGGCGGACAAGGGCCCAGTCGTGGTCGTCAGGGGTGGGGTGCGGTGCGGCGGCGCTGACGCCACGGCGGCGGCGGGTCTCCCAGCCGTCCATGACCTTGCCCTTGTGGCCGAAGTGCTCCGGGTCGAAGACGGCGGGCCCGGGCTTCAGCAGGTTCTCGCGCTCGGCGAAGAACTCGTCGTTGGCGGCGATGACCCCGGCGCCGAGACGGCGGTCGGCCAGGTCGACGAGGTGGGTGAAGGGGAAGTCGGCGGTGCGGTGGTCGGCGTAGGGGTCACCGCCCGCGTACGGGCGGGCGTCACCGGTGAAGCGGGGTATCTCGGCGTCCGTCATGGTCAGTGGGTCCTTTCGGGGCAGGGCCGGTGGCCTAGCCCGGGCGGGCGGCCGCTGGACGCGGTCAGTGGTCTCGTCCGGGCGGGCGGCCGATTGACGTGGTCAGTGGTCTCGCTCGGGCGGGCGGCCGCCGGGCACGGTCAGTGGTCGCGTTCGAGGAGGCGGCCGGTGGGCTCGGCGAGCACGCCGTCGGAGGAGATGCGGACCCCGCGCAGCCAGCTGGAGCGGACCACGCCGTGCAGGGTATTTCCGGCGTAGGCGGTGACCTGGTTGCGGTGGAAGAGCTCGGCGGGGTCGACGGTGAAGGTCGTCTCGGGGGCGAGGACCGCGAAGTCGGCGTCGCGGCCGGCCTCGATGGCACCCTTGCGGCTCAGCCCGGCCAGCTCGGCCGGAGCGGCGGACATCCAGCGGGCGACGTCGTCCAGAGAGTGGCCGCGCCTGCGGGCCTCGGTCCAGATGGCGGGCAGGCCGAGCTGGAGGGAGGAGATGCCGCCCCAGGCTGAGGCGAAGTCCGGGGTCTTGAGGTCGGTGGTGCAGGGCGAGTGGTCGGAGACGATGCAGTCGATCGTGCCGTCGGCGAGCCCGGCCCACAGGGCGTCCTGGTTGGCGGCCTCGCGGATCGGCGGGCAGCACTTGAACTCGGTTGCCCCGTCCGGGACTTCCTCGGCGGTGAGGGTGAGGAAGTGCGGACAGGACTCGACGGTGACGCGGACGCCCTCACGCTTGGCGGCGGCGATCAGCGGCAGGGCGTCGCTGGAGGAGAGGTGCAGCACGTGGACCCGGGCGTTCAACCGCCTGGCGTGCGCGATGAGCCCCTCGATCGCGGTGTTCTCGGCGTCGCGCGGACGGGAGGCGAGGAAGTCGGCGTAGGCGGGGCCGGGGCGCTGGGGGGCCTCGGCGAGGTGGTGCGGGTCCTCGGCGTGGACGATGAGCAGCCCGCCGAATCCGGCGATCTCCGCCAGGGAGCGGGCCAGCTGTTCCTGGTCCAGCTCGGGGAACTCCTCCACCCCGGAGGGCGAGAGGAAGCACTTGAAGCCGAAGACCCCGGCCTCGTACAGCGGGCGCAGGTCCTTCACGTTGGAGGGGAGCGCACCGCCCCAGAAGCCCGTGTCGACGTGCGCCTTGGGGGCCGCGACCTGCTGCTTGATCCGCAGGTTCTCGACGGTGGTGGTCGGCGGGAGGGAGTTGAGCGGCATGTCCAGGAGCGTGGTGATGCCGCCGGCCGCCGCAGCGCGGGTGGCGGTCCAGAAGCCCTCCCACTCGGTGCGGCCGGGGTCGTTGACATGGACGTGGGTGTCGACCAGACCGGGGAGCAGGACGTCGTCGCCGAAGTCCTCCAGGCGGGCGCCCGGCGGCACATCGGCGTCGTACGGCAGGACCGCGTCGATGGTGCCGCCCGCGACGGCGACCGTCGCCGGGCGGGTTCCCTCGGGGGTGACGACGCGCGTCGAGCGCAGTACCAGGTTCACGTCCGGACCGGACACCCGTGCCTCCTTCACTCCAGGAATTCAACGAACTGTTGAAACTCCTGAAGGAGTCTTCACTCGGGAATCACCCTCGTCAAGACCCACTTTCCACCGAGGGGGCCCGGCGGGCCATCCCCGCCACCCGACTGGAGGTTTCCACAAAGTAAAAGTCATATTTCGGAGTGCGGAACGTAGCATGGGCCAGGAGAGGCAGCACCGAGCCGTCGCACCGACCGCCGCCACACCGTCGGCACCCGGACAAAACAGCCCCTGACCGGCACGGACGCCGACCGGACAGCTGTGGGCCGATCGGGAAGCGCCCGGTAGGCTGCTGCCTTGCCTTCCGCTTCGAAAGGACCGTTGACGTGCCGCCGTCCCACGCCAGCACAGCCGACTCCAAGCCCTCCGGTGCCAGCGGTGGGGTGCAGTCGCTCGAGCGCGCCTTCGACCTGCTGGAGCGGATGGCCGACGCCGGGGGCGAGGTCGGGCTGAGCGAGCTGTCCGCGAGCAGCGGCCTGCCCCTGCCGACCATCCACCGGCTGATGCGCACGCTCGTCGTCTGCGGTTACGTACGCCAGCAGCCCAACCGCCGCTACGCGCTGGGCCCCCGCCTGATCCGCCTGGGCGAGTCCGCCGCGCGGCTGCTCGGCACCTGGGCCCGCCCCTACCTCCAGCGGCTGGTGGAGGAGACCGGCGAGACCGCGAACATGGCGCTGCTGGACGGCGACGAGATCGTGTACGTCGCCCAGGTCCCCTCCAAGCACTCCATGCGGATGTTCACCGAGGTGGGCCGCCGGGTCCTCCCGCACTCCACCGGTGTCGGCAAGGCGCTCCTCGCCGACACCCCGGCCGACGAGGTCCGCGCACTGCTCGCCCGCACCGGCATGCCGGCCGCGACCGAGAAGACGATCACCACGCCCGAGGGCTTCCTCGACGCGCTCGAGCAGGTGCGCCGGGCGGGGTACGCGGTGGACGACAACGAGCAGGAGATCGGGGTCCGCTGCCTGGCGGTCTCCGTGCCGAACTCCCCCACCTCGGCCGCGATCTCCATCTCGGGCCCGGCGGGCCGGGTTACGGAGAGCGCGACGGAGCGGATCGTGCCGATCCTCCAGCAGGTCGCGGGGGAACTGTCGGACGTGCTGGCGAGCAACGGGACGAGTGGCTGAGGCCTAGACCCCTGCGGGTACGGTCAGCCGCCCGTCGTCCATCGTCACCGTGCGGTCCGTCCGGTCCAGGTGCGCCAGGTCGTGCGTGACCAGCACCGTCGCGGTGGCGCGCTCCCGGGTCAGGGTGACCAGCAGGTCCAGCACGGCCGCTCCGCGCTCGTGGTCGAGTGCGCTGGTCGGCTCATCGACGAGGAGCACCTCCGGCTCGTTCACCAGGGCGCGGGCGATGTTGATCCGCTGGCGCTGACCTCCGGACAGCTGGTGCGGCCGCCGGTCCGCCCTGTCCGCCAGGCCCACGGCGTCCAGCAGTTCCAGCGCCCGGCGACGGGCTCTCCCGGCACGCCCGCCCGACAGGTGGGCCATCACCTGGAGCTGTTCGGCGGCGGTCAGCGAGGGCAGCAGGTTCGGCTGCTGGAACACGATCCCGATGTGCTCCCTGCGCAGGGCCGCCCGCCCCGCCGGAGTGAGCGGACCCGTCCTCGTACCGGCCACGACGACCTCGCCGGAGTCCGGGGTGACGAGAGTCGCGGCGGCGGCCAGCAGACTGGACTTACCGGAGCCCGACGGCCCGACGACGGCGGTGAGCGTGCCCGCCGGAACCTCCAGCGAGACCCGGTCCAGGGCGGTGAGCCGCCCGTCGCCGTCCGGGTAGGTGAGGGTCACGTCGGTGAGGGTGAGCGTCATCGGGCACTCCCGAGTGCGATGAGGGGGTCGACGGCGGTGATCCGCCGGATGGACAGGGCGGCCCCGAAGGCTCCGAGGGCGATCATGACGGCGGCGGGCACCAGGACGGTCGCCGCGTCCAGGACGAACGGCACCGGCCCCCCGCCGATCAGGACCCCGGCCCCGGCGGCGAGCGCGGTGCCGAGCCCCGTACCGAGGGCGAGCATCACCACGGCCTGCCCGAGGGCGTCGCGCAGGAGGTACGGGGTGGAGGCGCCGAGCGCCTTCAGTACGGCGATGTCGCCGCTGCGCTGGATGGTCCAGACGGTGAAGAAGGCGCCGATGACGAGGGCGGAGATGGCGAAGAGGAAGCCGCGCATGAGTTGCAGCGAGCCGTTCTCCGCCTGGTAGGAGCCGATCGCGGTGAGGGAGTCGTCGAGGGAGAGCGTGCGGGTCTCCGCCGCCTCGTCCCCGGCCGCCAGGTCGGCGCCGCCCGTGGTGGTCAGGGCGATCACGGTCGCCTGTTCGGCGGGGCCCGCGCCGTCGTGGCCGATCTGCTGCCAGTCGTCGAGGGTGGTCCAGACGACGGGCGTGTGGCTGTACGAGGCGTCTGCCGCGACAGCGGCGACCTCGCGCTCCGCCCGGCCGAGCGCGATCTTGTCCCCGACCTCGGCGCCGAGTTCCTCGGCCGCCTTCTCGGAGAGCACCACGCGCCCCGGGCCGATCCCTTTTGGCGCCAGAGTGCCGTCCGGCTCGACGCCGAAGGCCGACACCGCGGCCGTACGGTCGCCGGGGGCGGTGGCGTTCAGGGTCCGGATGCCCAGCGGCTGGGCGGCCTCGACCCCGGGGCGGCCGGCCCAGGCCCGCCAGTCGTCCTCGCGGACGGTCGAGTTGGTGAAGGACACCGGCTGGTCCCCGCGCGGGGCGGCGAACGCGAGGTGGTCGGCGTCCAGGCCGGTGACGGCCGAGACGTTCTCCCGGGCCAGGCCGGCCGTGAGGCCGGACAGCAGGCCCACGAGCAGGGTGATCAGGACCACGACCGACCCCATGAGCGCGAACCGGCCCTTGGCGAACCGGAGGTCTCTCCATGCGACGAACATGGGTCCATCGTCGGCTGTCCGGGACGGGGAGACATCGCGCGGGGGACGGTCCACAGATCAACCTTTCGATTGACCGGCCGCGCGAGGGCCGCCGCTACGCTGGACGAACCATGGATTCGCGTTCGCACACCCACGTCGCCGCTGCCCTGCGGCTCTGCCTGCACGCGCTGCTGACGGGCCTGCTGGCCCTGGTGGCGGTGCGTGCGGTGGGCGAGGGCGCGCCGCACGCGGGGGCGGTGGTGGCGCTGACACTGGTGACGGCGGGGGTGTACGGGGCGGGGGCGCTGGCAGGGACGCCGGGGCTCTCCAGGGCTCAGGTGCCGACCGGGGCGCTCGCCCCGACGGTGCGCCCCGGGACCAAGGCCGCCGCCACCTGGCTCGCCGTGCTCTGCGCTCTCTGGCTCGCGCTGCTCGTCCTGTCCCCCGACGCACTGTGGGTGGCCTTCCCGCTCTACTTCCTCCAGCTGCACCTGCTGCCCGCCCGCTGGGGCGTGCCCGCCGTCGTCGTCACGGCAGCCGCCGCGATCACCAGCTTCGTCGTGCACCGGCAGGAGATCGCCCCGGGCGCGTTCATCGGCCCGCTGATCGGTGCGGCCGTCGCCATCGCCACGGTCCTCGGGTACGACGCGCTGTTCCGGGAGAGCGAGCGGCGCCGGGAGCTGATCGTGGAGCTGGTGGCCACTCGGGCGGAGCTGGCCGAGGCCGAGCGTACGGCGGGTACCCTCGCCGAGCGTGAGCGCCTGGCCCGGGAGATCCACGACACCCTCGCCCAGGGCCTGTCCAGCATCCAGCTCCTGCTGCGCGCGGCCGAGCGCTCGCTGCCCGGGGACGCCCCGGCCACCGCGCACGTCCGCGCCGCCCGTGAGGCCGCCCAGGCCAACCTGGCCGAGGCGCGTTCCTTCGTACGGGCGCTGACTCCGCCGGACCTGGAGCACGGTTCGCTGGCGGCCGCGCTGGAGCGGCTCTGCGCCCGGACGACCGGGCCCGACCTCACCGTACGGTTCGCGGTCAGCGGTACGCCGGTGGAGCTGCCGACGCCGTACGAGGTGGCGCTGCTGCGGACCGCCCAGTCGGCGCTGGCCAACACGGTGCGCCATGCGGGGGCGGGCCGGGCGGAGATCACGCTGAGCTTCATGGACACCTCCGTGGCGCTGGACGTGGTGGACGACGGCCGTGGTTTCGACCCGTCGGGGGCGCCCGTGGACGAGCGCGGCGACGGCGGTTTCGGGCTGCCCGCGATGCGGTCGCGGGCCGCCACGCTGGGCGGCACGCTGAGCGTGGAGTCTGCGCCGGGCCTGGGCACGGCCCTGGCGGTCACCCTGCCGATGGCAGGCTCGGCCCAGGGCGAGGAGCGCGCAGCATGAACGAGGAGACCGCCATCCGGCTGTTGCTCGCCGACGACCACCCCGTCGTGCGGGCGGGGCTGCGCGCGGTTCTGGACACCGAGCCGGACTTCCGCGTCGCGGGTGAGGCGGCCACCGCCGAGGAGGCCGTGGCACTGGCGGCGGCGGGCGGCTTCGACGTCGTCCTGATGGATCTCCAGTTCGGATTGGGCCCGGGGATGCACGGCTCCGAGGCCACGGCGTCGATCACCGCCGCACCGGACGGCCCCCGCGTCCTGGTCCTCACCACGTACGACTCCGACGCCGACATCCTGGCGGCGGTCGAGGCGGGCGCGAGCGGCTACCTGCTGAAGGACGCGCCCCCGCAGGAGCTGGCGGCGGCGGTGCGCACAGCGGCGGCGGGCCGCTCCGCGCTCGCCCCTTCGGTGGCCCACCGGCTGCTGGACCGGATGCGCACGCCCGCCGAGGCGCTGACGCGGCGGGAGCTGGAGGTGCTGCAGCTGGTCGGGGAGGGGCTGTCCAACCTGCAGATCAGCAGGAAGCTGTTCCTGAGCCAGGCCACGGTCAAGTCCCACCTGGTGCACATCTACGCGAAGCTCGGCGTGGACTCCCGTACGTCGGCGGTCGCGGCGGCGACGGCCCGCAGGCTGATCCGCCGCTGAGTCGACCGGGCGACGCCCGGTCTCACCCGCGCGGCGGCTCCCCGAAGAGGTCCACCGCGTTGCGCACGTCGCGCAGTGCGGCGGCGAGTGCGCTGACCGAGCCGATCGACCCCGCGATCAGCAGCAGCGAGCTGCGCATGCGCGGGATCTCCGGGACTCCGCCGACCGCCATGGCATCGAGTGCCGCGAGCTCTTCCTCGGCGATGGGCCGGTCCGGGAATAGCGCGGGAAGCCCGGCCAGTTCACGGCGGAGCCGGGAGACGGCCATGCGCAGCTCCGCCACCCTCGGGTCCTCGCCGCTGCCGGTGACCCGCTTCTGCCCCGCGCTTCGCAACACAGCACTCCCCCTCGCACGTCCTTGTGCCGGTGTGACCCCCGAACCCCGGCCGGTGGCCAAGTACCGCGGTTCGCCCGCAAGTTAACGCCATGACAGGCAGTGCGCGCCACTCCACGGACAGAAATCAGGGTGACCCCTGAGAGTGATATGCGTGTCGCGTGTGCGAACGGCTCGGTGGTATCCAGGGCTCATGGCTTCTCATGCGAACAATCCCAAGGTGGCGGGGGTACTGCTCGCCGCGGGCGGCGGCCGGCGGCTCGGAGGCCGCCCCAAGGCCCTGCTGGAGCACCACGGCCGCCCCTTGGTCGAGCACGCCCTGCGTGCCCTGCGCAACGGCGGCTGCGGCCCGCTCCATGTGGTGCTGGGCGCGGCGGCCGACGAGGTGCGCGCCCGGGCCGATCTGACGGGCTCGGCGGTGACCGTGAACCCGGGGTGGGAGGCGGGCATGGGCTCCTCGCTCCGGCTGGGTCTGGCGGCCCTGACCGGTACGGGCGCGGACGCGGCGCTCATCCTGCTGGTGGACCAGCCGGGGATCGGGGCGGAGGCGGTGGCGCGGGTGCGTCTGGCGTACCGGTCGCGGAGGAGCCTGGTGGCCGCCTCGTACGACGGGGAGCGCGGTCATCCGGTGCTGTTCGGGGCTGAGCGGTGGGCGGACATCGCCGCGGGGGCGGCGGGTGACCAGGGGGCCCGGGCGTATCTGCGGGAGCACCGCGATGCGATCACGCTGGTGGAGTGTTCGGATGTGGCACAGGCGTACGACATCGACACCGCGCAGGACCTTACCCATTTGGAATGAGCCGTGGAGGACCCGCGGAATGACCCGTGGAAGGACCCGATGAACGCTCCGTGCCGACCCTGGCACGCTGCGCCGCCGACGGCCCGATTCTGTCGACCCGGAGAATCTCGACATCAACAAACCATTGAACTTCCACCATGAGGAAACTACTATCCACTGGTCAGAAGCCCTCTGAACCTCAGACGGCACCCACGGCCGTATCTCGGAGCCATGGCACGCCGTGCCGTCTCAGGCGACCCGGCGGCCACGAGACGCCGCCGCCCGCTGAAGGAGTGACAGCTCATGTCCGCACCAGCGCCGTCCACGCTGGCCATCGTCGATGCCGAGCCCCTGCCCCGGCAGGATGAGGTCCTGACCGACGCGGCCCTCGCGTTCGTGGCCGAGCTGCACCGGCAGTTCACGCCGCGCCGCAATGAGCTGCTCGCCCGGCGCACCGAGCGCCGCGCCGAGATCGCCCGCACCTCCACGCTGGACTTCCTGCCCGAGACGGCGGCGGTCCGCGCGGACGACTCCTGGAAGGTCGCCCCGGCCCCGGCAGCCCTGAACGACCGCCGAGTGGAGATCACCGGTCCGACCGACCGCAAGATGACGATCAACGCGCTCAACTCGGGCGCCCGCATCTGGCTCGCCGACTTCGAGGACGCCTCCGCTCCCACCTGGGAGAACGTGATCCTCGGCCAGCTCAACCTGACCGACGCCTACGAGCGCCGCATCGACTTCACCGACCCGAAGTCCGGCAAGTCGTACGCGCTCAAGCCCGCCGACGAGCTCGCCACCGTCGTCACCCGCCCCCGCGGCTGGCACCTGGACGAGCGCCACCTCCAACTGGACGGCACCCCGGTGCCCGGCGCACTGGTCGACTTCGGCCTCTACTTCTTCCACAACGCCCAGCGCCTGATCGACCTCGGCAAGGGCCCGTACTTCTACCTGCCGAAGACGGAGTCGCACCTGGAGGCCCGCCTCTGGAACGACATCTTCGTCTTCGCCCAGGACTACGTCGGCATCCCGCAGGGCACCGTCCGCGCGACGGTCCTGATCGAGACGATCACCGCCGCGTACGAGATGGAGGAGATCCTCTACGAGCTGCGCGACCACGCCTCCGGGCTGAACGCCGGCCGCTGGGACTACCTCTTCTCCATCGTCAAGAACTTCCGTGACGGCGGTGCCAAGTTCGTCCTGCCGGACCGCAACGCGGTGACGATGACCGCCCCGTTCATGCGGGCGTACACCGAACTCCTGGTCCGCACCTGCCACAAGCGTGGCGCGCACGCGATCGGCGGCATGGCGGCCTTCATCCCCTCGCGCCGCGACGCCGAGGTCAACAAGGTGGCCTTCGAGAAGGTCAAGGCGGACAAGGACCGCGAGGCGAACGACGGTTTCGACGGCTCCTGGGTCGCCCACCCCGACCTGGTCCCGATCGCGCTGGCCTCCTTCGACGCGGTGCTCGGCGAGAAGCCGAACCAGAAGGACCGGCTGCGCGAGGACGTCTCGGTGGCGGCGGGCGACCTGATCGCCATCGACACCCTCGACGCCAAGCCCACGTACGACGGCCTGCGCAACGCCGTCGCGGTCGGCATCCGCTACATCGAGGCCTGGCTGCGGGGTCTGGGCGCGGTCGCCATCTTCAACCTGATGGAGGACGCGGCCACCGCCGAGATCTCCCGCTCGCAGATCTGGCAGTGGATCAACGCGGACGTGGTCTTCGAGAACGGCGAGCACGCCACCGCGGACCTGGCCCGCAAGGTCGCCGCCGAGGAACTGGCCGCGATCCGCGAGGAGATCGGCGAGGAGACCTTCACCGCCGGCAAGTGGCAGCAGGCCCACGACCTCCTGCTCCAGGTCTCCCTGGACCAGGACTACGCGGACTTCCTGACGCTGCCCGCGTACGAACAGCTGCGCTGACCCCGTCGCCCGTACGAACCACCGCCCCCGGCACCGCACAGCGCCGGGGGCGGCGCGGTTTGTCCGGGGTCTTCACCCGAGCCCGTGGCACCGGTTCATCTCCTGCATGTCCCACGCCGTTCATCTCCTGCATGTCCCACGCCATGACGATGTCCTCGTCCGGCTCGCGCCACTCCAGGAACCCGTCCTCGTCGACGTACGGCTCGTACGCACCCCAGAGGCCGTCCTGGAAGCCGCGGGCCGTGGACGCGAGGAACGCGGTCGCCGCCGAGTGCCTGTCCGGCCCAAACCGGTACACGCCTGCGAGCGATCACGCCGGGAAGGCTCAGGTCGAGGAGCTCATCGACGCGGCACGCGTGCCGGTCCTCCTCCTTGACGAACACCAGGTGGTGAGGCCCGGAGAGACGGGAACCGTCACGGAGATCAGGGCGGGTTCCCGCTTCCCCGCCCGCGCCGCCGCCCGTATCGGTGCCGTACGCCGCCGCGTACTCCACCTGCGCGCCGTCTCCCAGGTCCATGCCTCAGCCCCTTTGGCCCCCCGGTCCTTCTGGGATCAATGGACCATGAGCGGCGAGGGGCCGCACGCCTGGGAGGCGGATGGACCAGGAGGCGTCAGTCCGTCAGGACGATCGTGGGCTGGGCCGAGAAGTCACCCCACTTGCCGTCCGGGAGCTTTGCCCTGAGCTTCACCGAGTAACGGGTTCCCGCCGGGTCGGCGAGGTTCAGCCGGTAGGTGGCCCGGCCTTTCGGCGGCGTACCGCCCCAGACGATGGTGGTGGTCAGCTTGCCGTTCAGGTAGAGCTGATAGGCGGGGATCACTCCGCCCGTGTCGGGCTGGTCCCAGGAGAGGTCGACGGTGAACTCGGCCCCCTCCTTGCCGATCTCGGTGCGCAGCCCCGTGGGGGCGGTGCTCGCGGGGGCACCGGGGGCCGACTCGGTGGTGAGGTCGAGCGGGTTGCTGTCGGCCGAGGACTTGTCGGAGGCGTCCCGGGCCCGGACGGTGAAGGTGTAGACGGTCCCGGGGCGCAGGCCCGTGAGCTTCGCCGTCGTCCCGGAGGCCGGGACGCTGTGGATCCGGGAGCCCTCCTGGTAGATGTCGTACGAGCTGACGCCGACGTCGTCCTTGGACGCGCCCCAGGTGAGGGTGGCGGCCCGGCTTCCGTCGGCGCTGCCTGTCAGCTTCGTCGGGGCGGTGGGTGGCGTGTCGTCCTGGGGCGGGGTCGCCTGGGTGGTGACGGGGATGGCCTTGCTGGGTGCGGAGAGGTTACCTGCGGCGTCCTTGGACCGGACGGTGAAGGTGTAGTCCGTCGAGGCCGTCAGCCCGTCGACGTCGATCATGGTCTTCGTCGCCGCGACGCTCTTGACCTTGGCCCTCCCTTGGAAGACCTCATAGCCGGCGATCGCCTTGTCGTCGGAGGCGGCCTTCCACATGACGTGCACCGAGGTGGAGCTGCTGGCCTGCGCGGTCACCCCGCTGGGGGTGCTGGGGGGCTGCGTGTCGGCTTCGGCGGTGCCGCCGCAGGCCGCAAGGAGGGGGGTGAGGAGCAGGGTGGTACAGGCCAACGCGGCAGATATGTGGGGGCGTTGCACGGTGGTGCCTTCCATCCGGACAGCAATGGTCCAGACCTGTATGACATGGCACGGGGGTTGCCGACAAGAGGACGGCGAGGAACCTTCCGCTATGTGGTGGTGTGCGCCGCGCTCCTTCCGAGGGTGCGGCAGGTCCGTGCCGATGAGTTCTCGGCCGTGGGACGGTCTGTCCTGTATGGACTCCGACAGCACGCATGCCTCCGCTCCCGCCCTCGACCTGGAGCCGGCCGCGCGACGGATCGTCGGCCTGCTCGACGCGATCCACGACGACCGGCTGGGCGGCCCCACGCCCTGCCCGGACTACGCCGTACGGGAGCTGCTGGCCCACCTGACCGGACTGGCCACCGCCTTCCGCGACGCGGCCCGCAAGGACCTCGGGGCGAGCACGGCCGTCCCTCCCGGCTCCGCCCTGCCCGTACTCGACGACGACTGGCGCGAGGTGCTGCCCCGGCGACTGGAGGAGGTGGCGGCGGCCTGGCGCTCCCCCGCCGCCTGGACGGGCATGACCCGGGCGGGTGGGGTGGAGCTGCCCGGCGAGGTGGCGGGGGCCGTCGCGCTCGACGAACTGGTCGTCCACGGCTGGGACCTGGCCCGGTCGACCGGACAGCCGTACGAGGCCGGGGAGGCCGAGCTGCACGCCTGCGCCGCCCTGCTCGCCCCGGTGGACGACGACCCGGACCGCGGGGGCGTCTTCGGCCCGCCCGTCCCGGTGCCGGACGACGCCCCGCCGCTGGACCGGGTGATCGGCCTCAGCGGCCGCCGGCCGGACTGGCGGCCGGGGAACTGAGCCGGGAACGGCTGCCGGGGAGCTGAGGAGACAGGCACCGGAACGGAACCCCCGGCACCGTCCACGGCGAAGCGGGCTCCTCAGCTGGTGAAGAACTCCGTGATGTGCGCGGCCACCTGGTCGGCCCGGGTCTCGTGCATCCGGTGGCCGCCCGGGACCGTGATCAGCCGGCAGTCCGGGATCAGGGAGGCCATGTCGGCCTGGCGCTCCTGCGGCATCCGGCTCTCCGGGCCACCGGTGATGATCATCGTGGGGGCGACGATCTCGCCGAGCCCCTCGTCCGCGTCCGGGCCGGGGTCGGCGAGCTGGTCGCGTACGGCGGGCACCGCGTTCTCGTCGTAGTCCACCGGGCCCTCGGGCCGCCCGGCCGGGCCCGGGTCGCCGGGGAACGGGGCCGGGGTCTCCACCAGAACCAGCCGCTCCACCCGGTCGGAGTGCTCGTGGGCCACCAGCCGGGCGACGGCGCCGCCCATCCCGTGACCGACCAGGCCCACCCGGTTCAGCTCCAGCTCGTCCAGGAAGCCCACGACGTCCTCGGCCATCAGCGCCAGGTCGTACTCGTCGGGCCAGTCACTCTCGCCGTGGCCGCGCAGGTCCAGGGCGAAGACCCGCCACTCCTGGCCCAGCAGGGGGCCGGCCGCCTCCCAGTCCGCGGCGCTGCCGCCGAGGCCGTGCAGCAGCACGACGGGCGAGCCGAAGGGATCGCCCCAGGTCCGGTACGCGAGGCGCACATCGCCGACATCCACAACTGACTGATCTTCCATACCCCTGACGCTACAGCCGCCGGGCGGCCATCCGCTCCACGGGCCCGGCCACGGTCGAGGCCATGGTGCCGCCCCCGGCCTGACGACTCGCACGCCGGGCTCGGTGATCCGTTCGAAGGCGGGGCGAAGGCGGCGGAGGACTCCGCCTTCCGCGCCGCGCAGGACGCGGATCGGGACGCCTCCTGCTTCGATCCCGAAGGTGGAGCAGGCCGGAAGGACGGGCCCGGGGCGCTGGGCAGTTCACCTACTACGACGCGAACGTCATGCACGGGGTCGGGTGACACGGAGGGCTCGGTCGGGCTCCGGACGATGCGCCGCGAGGCCCTGGCGGCGGCCCGGTCGCCCGCGCGGGGCGGCGACGAGAAGGCGTATCCGAACGCGTTCCTCGATGCCCGGGTGGCCGCGATCGGCCGGGAGCCGTCGCACACCGGCGCCAGCCGGGTGGAGGCGCCCAGCGGAATTTCGTACGGGGAGAAGCTGCAGCTGGAGACACCGTTGCGGTGGACGGTGTACGGGGACGGCTACCGCGTCGAGAAGGGCTGACGCGCGGCCGAAGCCCCGCGTGGGACGCGGGGCTTCACCGGGCGGCGTACGTCGGGAGGGTCAGTGCACGCCCACCCCGGCCGCCGCCGGGACCACATGTTCACCGTTCGCCCCGTCCTCGTCCTCCGCGTCCGGCTCGCGGCCGAAGTGGTTGAAGGCGAGGTTCAGCACGATGGCCACCACACAGCCGGTCGAGATGCCCGAGTCCAGGACGACCAGCAGGTCCTCCGGGAAGGCGTGGTAGAACTGCGGCGCCGCGATCGGGATCAGGCCGATGCCGACGGCCGCCGCCACGATCAGTGCGTTCTCGCCCTTCTCCAGTGCGGCGGTGGCCAGGGTCTGGATGCCGCTGGCCGCGACCGTGCCGAAGAGGACGATACCCGCGCCGCCGAGCACGGGCAGCGGTACGACGGCGATGACGGAGGCGGCGACCGGGACCAGGCCGAGGACGATCAGGATCACGCCTCCCGCCGCGACGACGAACCGGCTGCGGACCTTGGTCATGGCGACGAGCCCGATGTTCTGGGCGAAGGCGCTGCACATGAAGCCGTTGAAGAAGGGGCTGATGGCGCTGCCGAGGGTGTCGGCCCGCAGGCCGCCCTCGATCACCTTCTCGTCGGCCGGGCGGCCGACGATCTTGCCGAGCGCCAGCATGTCCGCCGTGGACTCGGTCATGCAGACCAGCATCACGATGCACATGGAGATGATGGCGGCGATCTCGAACTGCGGGCCGCCGAAGGCGAACGGCGTCGGGAAGCCGACCACGTCGGCGTTCTTCATGGCGCTGAAGTCGGTGATGCCCGCCGGGATGGCGATCAGGGTTCCGACGATCAGGCCCAGCAGGATCGCGATCTGCTGGAGGAAGCCGCGCAGCAGCTTGCGCAGGGCCAGCACGATCACCAATGTCACGGCGGCCATGGTGATGTTGGTCATCGAACCGTAGTCGTCCGCCGCCGCGTTGCCGCCCTGGGACCAGTTGAAGGCGACCGGCAGGAGCGAGACACCGATCAGGGTGATGACGGTGCCGGTGACGACCGGTGGGAAGAAGCGGACCAGTTTGCAGAAGTACGGGGCGAGGACGAAGCCGAGCACGCTCGCGACGATGATCGCGCCGAAGATCACGGATATACCGTCGTGTCCCCGGTCCTTGCCTATCGCGATCATCGGGGCCACACCGGCGAACGAGACGCCGTTGACGAAGGGCAGCCGGGCGCCGACCTTCCAGAAGCCGATGGTCTGGAACAGGGTGGCGATGCCCGCGGTGAAGAGGCTCGCCCCCATAAGGAAGGCGGTCTCCTTGGCCGTGAGGCCGACGGCCGGCCCCACGATGAGCGGCGGGGCCACCACGCCCGCGTACATCGCGGCCACGTGCTGGAGGCCGCTGGTGAACATCCTCAGCGGGGGGAGGGTCTCGTCGACCGGATGTTTCCGGCCGTCTGCTGCTTCTGCTTCTGTGACGGCATCGTCCGTCACGTCGGGGGCGGCTGCATCTGCGTCTTTGCGAAACCTGGGCTCAGCGGCCACGGCGGTTCCTCCGGTCGGTTACGCGTCGTCGGCGACGCGGGTGTCAGGGAGGTGCTGCGTATGTGGTGCGGTGGTGCTTGCGGCTCTCTCAGGTGGTGCAGGTCGTGCAGGGGGGTGCGGGGGGCTCGCACGGTCGGGGGTGTGTGCGGGCAGCGTTCATCACCGCCTGGCGGGCCGGCCGCACCGCCTCAGACAACACGGTCACCCGATGCCCTGCCGGTCGGGCAGCAGGGCGAACTGCCGGTCGGCGGCCACCGGAACG
>NZ_JBEXSI010000062.1:0-37882 GCF_040613515.1 Streptomyces sp. NPDC006261 | reverse complement strand
GGGCCAGGCCGAAGCCCTTGACGTGATGCTCAAGGACGAGGCCCCTATGGGGGCTGCCGGGGCTCTGTCGTCCCCCGTGTGGGTGCTACTTGTTGCGGCCTCGCTTCTCGCGGACGCGGACCGAGATGTGGATCGGGGTGCCCTCGAAGCCGAACTCCTCGCGCAGCCGGCGCTCGACGAAGCGACGGTAGCCGTGCTCCAGGAAGCCGGAGGCGAACAGCACGAACCGCGGCGGCTTGGTGCCCGCCTGGGTGCCGAACAGGATGCGCGGCTGCTTGCCGCCCCGGATCGGGTGCGGGTGGGAGGCGACGATCTCGCCGAGGAAGGCGTTCAGCCGGCCGGTGGGGACGCGGGTCTCCCAGCCCTCGATCGCGGTCTCGATCGCCGGGACGAGCTTCTCCATGTGCCGGCCGGTGAGGGCCGAGACGTTGACGCGGGGAGCCCAGGCGATCTGCGCGAGCTCCGTCTCGATCTCGCGCTCCAGGTAGTAGCGGCGCTCCTCGTCGAGGGTGTCCCACTTGTTGAAGGCGACGACGATGGCGCGCCCGGCGTCCACGGCCATGGTGATGATCCGCTGGTCCTGGACGCTGATGGACTCGCTGGAGTCGATCAGGATGACGGCGACCTCGGCCTTCTCCACGGCGGCGGCCGTACGGAGCGAGGCGTAGTAGTCCGCGCCCTCCTGGAGGTGGACGCGGCGGCGGATGCCCGCCGTGTCGATGAACTTCCAGGTGATGCCGCCCAGCTTGATCAGCTCGTCGACCGGGTCCCGGGTGGTGCCGGCCTGCTCGTTGACGACGACCCGGTCCTCGCCCGCCACCTTGTTCAGCAGGGAGGACTTGCCGACGTTCGGACGGCCGATCAGCGCGATGCGGCGGGGGCCGCCGAGTGTGGTGCCGAACTTCTGCTCCGGAGCGTCCGGGAGGGCTTCGAGGACGGCGTCCAGCATGTCGCCGGTGCCGCGGCCGTGCAGCGAGGAGACAGGGTAGGGCTCGCCGAGGCCGAGCGACCACAGGGCGGTGGCGTCGGCCTCGCCGCTCTGGCCGTCGACCTTGTTGGCGCAGAGCACGACGGGCTTGCCCGCCCGGCGCAGCAGCTTGACGACGGCCTCGTCGGTGTCGGTGGCACCGACGGTGGCGTCGACCACGAAGACGACGGCGTCGGCCGTCTCGATGGCGTACTCCGCCTGGGCGGCGACGGAGGCGTCGAGGCCCAGCACGTCCTGCTCCCAGCCGCCGGTGTCCATGACCTTGAAGCGGCGGCCCGCCCACTCGGCCTCGTAGCTGACGCGGTCGCGGGTGACGCCGGGCTTGTCCTGCACAACGGCCTCGCGGCGGCCGATGATCCGGTTCACCAGGGTCGACTTGCCGACATTGGGGCGGCCGACGACGGCGAGCACGGGGAGCGGGCCGTGACCGGCCTCACCGAGAGCGCCCTCGACCTCTTCGGGGTCGAAGCCCTCCTGCGCGGCGAGCTCCATGAACTCCGCGTACTCGGCATCGCCAAGTTCTCCGTGCTCGTGGTCCGAGCCGCCGGAGTGAATCTGGTCGTTCATGAAGTCCGTTCCTCTTTACATCATCATCGATGGACCGCGATCAGCGCGTCCACTACTCAAGTCAGGTCAAGTCTGGCCTATCGCCCGGTGAGGCGCTTGGCACTTTCCAGGTGGGCGGTGAGCTTCGCCTGGATCCGCAGGGTCGCCTCGTCCAGCGCCTTGCGGGTGCGCCGCCCGTCGCCGGCGCTCGCGTCGAACGCGTCACCGAAGACGACGTCGACCCGGCTGCGCAGCGGGGGCAGCCCTCGTATCAACCGTCCGCGGCGCTCCGTGCTTCCCAGGACCGCGACGGGGACGATGGGTGCCCCGCCGCGCACCGCGAAGTACGCGAGTCCGGCCCGCAGCGAGGCGAAGTCGCCCTCGCCCCGGGTGCCCTCCGGGAAGATCCCGAGCGCCCCGCCGTCCGCCAGGACGCCCAGCGCGTGGCTGATGGCGGTGCGGTCGACGCTCGTACGGTCCACCTCGATCTGGCCGATCCCGTGCAGGAACGGGTCGAGGGGGCCGACGAACGCCTCCTTCTTGATCAGGAAGTGCACCGGCCGGGGTGCGGTCCCCATCAGCATCGGTCCGTCGATGTTGTGGGAGTGGTTCACCGCGAGTATGACGGGTCCGGCGGCGGGCACACGCCACGCACCGAGCACGCGCGGCTTCCACAGCCCGTACATCAGGCCGATGCCGATCCCTCGCCCGACCGCGGCTCCGCGCAGTGTGGGCGCCCCCGTGGCGTCACTCACGCGGCGGTCCGCTTCTCCTCGACGAGGGTGACGACGCACTCGATGACCTGCTGGAGGGTGAGCTCGGTGGTGTCCACCTCGACGGCGTCGTCCGCCTTGGCCAGCGGTGAGGTCTTACGGCCGGAGTCGGCGGCGTCCCTCTTGATCAGGGCCTCGCGGGTGGCGGTGAGGTCGGAGCCCTTGACCTCACCGCTGCGACGGGCGGCGCGGGCCTCCGGGGAGGCGGTGAGGAAGATCTTCAGGTCGGCGTCGGGCAGCACGGTGGTGCCGATGTCGCGGCCCTCGACGACGATACCGCCCTCGGCGCCCGCGGCGATGGAGCGCTGAAGCTCGGTGATGATCGTGCGCACCTCGGGGACCGCGCTGACGGCGCTGACCTTCGAGGTGACCTCCTGGGTGCGGATCGGGCCCGAGGCGTCCTCGCCGTCGACGGTGATCGTCGGGCCGGTCGGGTCGGTGCCGGAGACGATCACCGGCTTGGCGGCCGCGGTCGCGATCTCGGCGGGGCTGTCCACGTCGATGCCGTTGGTCAGCATCCACCAGGTGATGGCCCGGTACTGCGCGCCCGTGTCCAGGTAGCTCAGGCCGAGCTTGGCGGCGACGGCCTTCGAGGTGCTCGACTTGCCGGTGCCCGAGGGCCCGTCGATGGCGACGATCACGGCGGAGCTTGCGGTTTCCACGGTGGTGGACACCTTCCTGGTACACGGGGTGGGGACGGACGGGCCTGGGGACGGCCTCGTACCAGGTTACCGAGTGCCGGGCGCGCCCTTGTACCCCGTACGGGGGAGGCTCCGTCCCCGCACGGGGGTGGCGCTGTCCGGCGTACGCGGCGGTGGTGCCGTCTCCGTACGGAGGGTGGCGCCGGGAGCCGCCCCCGTACGGGACTCAGCTGCGGACCGACCAGCCGCGCTCGGTCAGGGCCGCCGCGAGCACGGGGGCCGCGCTCGGTACGACCATGAGCTGGACCAGGCCCGCCTGCTGCCCGGTGGCGTGCTCGATGCGGACGTCCTCGATGTTCACCCCGGCCCGGCCCGCGTCGGCGAAGATCGAGGCGAGCTCGCCCGGCTTGTCGCCGATGAGGACGGCCACGGTCTCGTACGCGGCAGGGGCCGCGCCGTGCTTGCCGGGGACCCGGACGCGGCCCGCGTTGCCGCGGCGCAGGACGTCCTCGATGGCGTCGGTGCCCGCGCGCCGCTTCTCCTCGTCGGCGGAGTGCAGGCCGCGCAGCGCGGTCACCGTCTCCGCGAGGTCGGCGGCGACCCCGGCCAGCACGTCGGCGACCGGGCCGGGGTTGGCGGAGAGGATCTCCACCCACATCCGGGGGTCCGACGCGGCGATCCGGGTCACGTCGCGGATGCCCTGGCCGCACAGGCGTACGGCGGTCTCGTCGGCCTCCTCCAGCCGCGCGGCCACCATGGAGGAGATCAGCTGCGGCGTGTGGGAGACGAGGGCGACGGCCCGGTCGTGGGCGTCGGCGTCCATCACCACGGGGACGGCCCGGCAGAGCGCTACCAGCTCCAGGGCGAGGTTGAGGACCTCGGTGTCGGTGTCCCGGGTCGGGGTGAGCACCCAGGGGCGCCCCTCGAAGAGGTCGGCGGTGGCGGCGAGCGGCCCCGAGCGCTCCTTGCCCGCCATCGGGTGCGTACCGATGTACGGCGTGAGGTCGAGACCCATCGCCTCCAGCTCGCGGCGCGGGCCGCCCTTGACGCTGGCGACGTCCAGGTAGCCCCGGGCCACCCCGTCGCGCATGGCCCTGGCCAGGACGGTGGCGGTGTGGGCGGGCGGTACGGCGATGACCGCCAGGTCGACCCGTCCGGCGGGCGGCTCGTCGCTGCCGGCACCGAGGGCGGCCGCCGTGCGGGCCGACTCGGGGTCGTGGTCGACGAGGTGGACGTGGACGGAGCGGCCGGACAGCGCGAGGGCGGCGGAGGTGCCGACGAGCCCGGTTCCGATGACGAGGGCGGTTCTCACTGGGCGATGTCCTTGCGCAGGGCGGCGGTGGCGCCGAGGTAGACGTGGCTGATCTCCGCGCGCGAGAGGTAGGTCCCGACGTGGGCGAGGAGGCGGACGACGCGGGGCATGGCGCCCTCGATGTCCAGCTCCTGGGCGCAGATCAGGGGCACGTCGACGATCCCGAGGCCGCGCGCGGCGGCGGCCGGGAAGTCGCTGTGCAGGTCCGGGGTGGCGGTGAACCAGATGCTGATCAGGTCGTCGGCGACCAGCTCGTTGCGTTCCAGGACGGCTGTCAGCAGCTCACCGACCCGCTCGTCCATGTGCCCCGCCTCGTCCCGCTCCAGCTGGACGGCTCCTCGGACCGCTCGTACCGCCACGTCGTACTCCTTGTTCGTCCACTTCCGCGCTGCTCCCGATCACCCTAGAGGGGCGGTGCCTGGCTCGGTCACCGCGCTCTCTCCGTGAGACGGCGGGGAAAGGCTCCGGTGCCGGGCGGTGGCGTGGACCGCGAGGAGCATGCGCCAGATCCGGCCGGCGAGCTGCTCGGGCGTCGCGGTGACCTGCCCGTGCACCCAGTCGGCGAGGACCCCGGTGAAGATCCCGGCGACGGCGCTCGCGGTGAGGTCGTGTCCGGTGTCCGCCGGACGGCGGACGCGCAGCTCGCCGAGGCTGCGCTGCCGCAGCTCCCGGTGGAGCAGCTCGCCGAGCGGCCCGCCGCCGCCCTCGCGCAGCAGGCCGCGGTAGACGGGGGCCCGGGTGTGGACGGACGCGAGGAGGGCGGCGAGCGGGGCTGGGGGCGCGTCCGGGCCGGGCGGTGCGCCGTCCCAGGCGTGCAGGGCGTCGACCGCTTCGGTGACGACCTCGACGCAGGCGTCCACCGCGAGGGCGTGCAGGTCGTCGTAGTGGAGGTAGAAGGTGGCACGCCCGACGCCGGCCCCGCGGACCACCTGCGCCACGCTGACCTGTTCGAGTGGCCGGTGCTCGCAGGCGGCGAGCAGGGCGGCCCGGAGCTTGGCCCGGGTGCGTGCGGTGCGCGGGTCGGCGCTGCCGGCCGTTACTGCGGGTGTCATCGGCCCAGGATCTCAGCCCGCGAGCAGGACGGCTCCGAGGGCGAGTGCGGACGGCACCGCCTGGACGAAGAGGATCTTCCGGCTCACCGTGACGGCCCCGTAGACCCCGGCGACGATCAGGCAGCTCAGGAAGAAGATCTGCGCCTGGAAGGCGACGGGGTCGCTCGCGAGGAGACCCCAGACCAGACCGGCGGCCATGAAGCCGTTGTAGAGGCCCTGGTTGGCGGCGAGGGTGGCGCTCTCACGGGAGAAGGCCGGAGTCGTACCGAAGGCCTTGCGGCCGCGGCCGGTGTCCCAGAGGAACATCTCCAGGACGAGGAAGTAGGCGTGGATCAGCGCGACGAGCGCGACCAGGACCTGAGCTGCGATGTGCATGAGGGTGGGCCTCCCAGGGGCGATTTCCTGGACGACTGTACAGGAAGTGCTCTCGGCCCGCCCGGTTGCTTCACCTGCGCGCTCCCCAGCCACCACCATGGCCAGCACGGATCACCCCCCTCACGCCTCGACAGCTGGAGAGCCCATGAACGCACGGCGAAGGACGGTTCTGACCGCGGGCGCGGCGGGCGCCGCCGCTCTGATGACCGGCTGCGGATCGTCCGGCGACGAGAGCGGCGGAGGGGACACGAGCGGTACGCCGACGGCCTCGGACACGGCAACGCCCGGGACCTCCACCGACGCCTCGCCCGACGCCTCGCCCGGCGGTGAGGAGCTGGCCGCGACGGGCGCCATCCCGGTCGGCGGGGGCACGATCTTCAAGGAGCAGAAGGTGGTGGTGACCCAGCCGGAGGAGGGCGAGTTCAAGGCCTTCTCCGCCGTCTGCACACACGCCCAGTGCCTCGTCTCGACAGTCAGCGACGGCACCATCAACTGCCCCTGCCACGGCTCCAAGTTCTCCATCACGGACGCGGCGGTCGAGGCCGGCCCGGCGACCCGCCCGCTGCCGGCCGAGCGGATCACCGTCTCGGGCGGGGCGATCCGGCTGGGCTGAGCGGGGCCCGGCGGGGAGGAGCCGGGCGGCCCCAATTCGGGGGCGGGGCGGCCCGCCGCCCCCGTACCCTCGCCGCCATGACCACTCCCACCGACGAGGCTCTCGTACACGACCACACGGTCTACGCGTGTGTGATGGGTTCCCGCGCGTTCGGTCTGGCGACGGAGGACAGCGACACCGACCGGCGGGGCGTGTTCGTGGCCCCCACCCCGCTGTTCTGGCGCCTCACCAAGCCCCCGGCGCACATCGCGGGCCCCGCTCCCGAGCAGTTCTCCTGGGAGCTGGAGCGCTTCTGCGAGCTGGCGCTGCGGGCCAACCCGAACGTGCTGGAGTGCCTGCACTCCCCGCTGGTGGAGTACGTGGACGACACCGGCCGCGAACTCATCGCGCTTCGGGGGGCGTTCCTCTCCCGCCTGGCCCACGCCACGTTCGTCCGCTACGCGCTGGGCCAGCGGAAGAAGCTGGAGGCCGACGTACGGCAGTACGGGGAGCCCCGCTGGAAGCACGCGATGCACCTGCTGCGGCTGCTGGCGAGCGGCCGGGACCTGCTGCGCACCGGCGAGCTGCACATCGACGTCGGCGACGCGCGCGAGGAGCTGCTGGCGGTGAAGCGGGGCGAGGTGCCCTGGCCGGAGGTGGAGCGCCGGATGAACCGCCTGGCCGAGGAGAACGACGAGGCGGTGGACGCCTCACCGCTGCCGCCCGGGCCCGACCGCGCGGCGGTGGAGGACTTCCTGGTCCGGACCCGGCGGGCGTCAGCCCGGAGGCCCGGAGGCCGGTAGTCAGACTTCGGGGGTGCTCATCGCTCAGGCGTCCCAGAGCGCCGCCAGGGACAGCAGGTCGCTCCGGTACTCGATGCGCTCCGACCACTCCTTGGGCCACGCCCCCGCACCCAGGTGGGCCCCGGCGAAGGCGCCCGCCAGGCAGGCGATCGAGTCGGAGTCGCCCCGGGTGCAGGCGGCGCGGCGCAGGGCGGTGAGCGGGTCCTCGGGGAAGAGCAGGAAGCAGTGCAGGGCGGTGGCGAGGGCCTCCTCGGCGATCCAGCCGTCCCCGGTCCGCTCGCACGGGTCGGTCTCCGGTGACGGGTCGCGCAGGGCCTCCTGCAGGGCGGCCAGCGCGCCCTGGCACTCGTCCCAGCCGCGGCTGATGTACGCCTCGGGCGAGGTGTCCCCGGCGTGGCGCCACAGGTCGCCGAGCCAGCGGGTGTGGTAGCGGCCGCTGTTCTCGTACGCGTAGCTGCGCAGCCGGCCGATGAGGCCGAGCGGTTCGGCGCCCTGGGCCAGCAGGAAGACCGCGCGGGCGGTCAGGTCCGAGGCCGCCAGGGCGGTGGGGTGGCCGTGGGTGAGGGCGGCCTGCAGCTGGGCGGCGCCGGCGCGCTGCTCGTCGCTGAGGCCGGGGACGAGACCGATCGGCGCGACCCGCATGTTGGCGCCGCAGCCCTTGGAGCGTGTCTGGCTCGCCTCCTGCCAGACCGCGCTGGATTCGAGCAGGCGGCAGGCGGTGAGGCAGGTGTTGCCTGGAGCGCGGTTGTTGTCCGGTGAGTGGTACCAGGCGATGAACTCCCTGCGGACCGGATCCACCAGCCGCTCCGGCGTGAGCAGTCCGCTGTCCATGGCGGTGCGGATGCCCCGGCCCAGCGCGATCGTCATCTGGGTGTCGTCGGTGACGAAGGCGGGGGTCGGCAGGGCCATCCGCCGCCAGGGGCCGCACTTGGCGAGGATGGCGGGGACGTCGTTGAACTCGGTGGGGAAGCCCAGCGCGTCACCGAGCGCGAGCCCGGTCAGCGAGCCGGTGGCCGCCTGCTTGGTGAGCGTTCTGGTGGCGATGGTCATGGCGTTCGTCCTTCCGGGCGCGAGAGGGGTGGATCGGTGGGAGGCGGGCGCAGCAGGGGCGGGTGCAGGGACCTCGCTCCGCCCGCCCGGTACAGCGCGGCCGGTTTGCCCCGGCCCCCCGTACGGCGCGGCGGGCCGTCCACCGGCTGGACGAAGCCCGGCACGTTCAGAACCTTGCGCCGGAAGTTGGGGCGGTCCAGCTCGACGCCCCACACCGTCTCGTAGACCTGCTGGAGCTCCCCGAGGGTGAACTCGGCGGGGCAGAACTCGGTGGCCAGGCAGGTGTATTCGAGTTTGGCGCCGATCCGGTCGCGGGCGTCGGCGAGGATCCGGTCGTGGTCGAAGGCCAGCGGGCCCGCGGCGCCTGCGCCCCACCACCTCGCGCTCGCCGCGTCGCCGCCGCCGCGCGGTTCGGGCAGGTCCGGCAGGAGCGCCGCGTACGCGACGGAGACGACCCGCATCCTCGGGTCGCGGTCCGGGTCGGTGTAGGTGCGCAGCTGCTCCAGATGGAGGGCGCCCACCGCGTCCGGGCCGAGGCCGGTCTCCTCGGCCAGCTCGCGGCGGGCGGCCTCGTCGGCGGACTCGCGGGGCAGGACGAAGCCGCCCGGCAGCGCCCAGCGGCCCCGGAACGGGTCCTGACCGCGTTCGACCAGCAGCACGTGCAGCGCCCCGTCCCGGACGGTGAAGACCGCCAGGTCGACGGTGACCGCGAACGGCGGGAAGGCGTGCGGGTCGTACCCCTCGGGTACGCCGCTGCTCATCGCTTCTCCGGGAGCGGGGCGGCGAAGTCCCAGCCGGTGGCGAGGAGTGCGTCCACGGCGGCGACGGCGGCAGTGAGGCGGGCGTCGGGCGGGCCGGTGATCTCGGTGAAACGGCGGCCCGTGCGGGTGAGTTCGGCGCGCAAGCGGTCGGTCATCCAGGGGCGCAGCTCCTCGCCGTCCCGCAGCCCGTCGTCCTCGAAGGCGACGCCCTCGTGGTCGGTGAGAAGCCACAGGTGGTGGGCCGTCCGGTCGGCGATCTCCTCGACGAGCGGGTTGCGGCCGCCGACGTACCGCTCGTGCCAGACGGTGGTGGCGAAGGAGTCCGTGTCGCAGAAGAGCACCGGGGAGCCGGTGCGGGCGGCGGCCTCCTCCCGGTCGTTCTGGGCCTGCGCGATGAGCGGGAAGTCGTCGGTGGTGAAGGTGACGTCCTCCCAGGCGGCCCCGGGCCACCTCTCCCGCAGGGCGGCGAGCTTGTGCTCGCTGTACTCGCGCCCGTACTCCGCGACGTACCCCGTCCGTGCCCAGACCCCGCCGCGGGCCCGGTAGTGGCCGGTAAGGGCGCGCGCGAGGGTGGTGGTGCCGGTGGACTCGGCGCCGAGGACGACGACCCGGCGGGCGAGGGCGGCCCGCACGGGCGGCCGGAGGAAGTCCCAGCAGCCGACCGGGTCCTTGCGCACGGCGGTCCCGGAGACCGGGAAGAGGGTGCGGTCGGGATCGACGAGGACGGACGCGGCACCGAAGCGGCGGCCGAGCTCCTCCCCGTACGCCTCCGAGGTGAAGACCGCATCGACCCGCTCGGGCACGGCGGCGGTGAAGACCGCCATGTGCGCGTTCCAGACCGCCGGGTCGGTCACGTCCATGTGCGTGTCGTCGACCGCGCCCACCACCGTGACGTCCGGGTGGATCTCGCGCATCCAGCCGACCCGGTCCGCGAGCGGTACGGACTCCACGGAGGCGGCGCAGACCAGCACGGTCAGCCGTTCGCAGTGGTCCTGGGCTGACCGCACGAGGTGGTGGTGGCCCGCGTGCGGCGGGTAGAACTTGCCGAGGACGAGGCCGTGTTCGTAGCGCTTCACGCCGCGGCCACCTCCAGCGGGCGGGAGTCGCGGGCGGTCAGGTCGCGGTGCCAGTTACGCAGGCCGACGAGACACAGGGCGAGGAAGCCCGCGTACAGCAGCGAGGTCAGGTACAGCCCCTTGTGCGCGTACAGCGGGATGTAGACCACGTCCGCCGCGATCCACAGCCACCACGACTCCAGCCGCTTCCTGCACTGACCGTACGTCGCCATCAGTGACAGCGAGGTCGTCAGCGCGTCCCAGAACGGGACCGTGGAGTCGGTGGCCCGCGAGAGCAGCAGGGTGAGCCCTGCGGTCCCCACCACCCCCGCCGCGAGCAGCCAGGTCCATTCTGTGCGCGTGGTTCCGCGCACCGGCAGGGCCGAGGTCCCTGGTCCACCCCCGTGGGTCCAGGTCCACCAGCCGTACGCGGCGAGGGTGATGAAGACGATCTGGAGGCCGGCGTCGGCGTACAGGCCGGCCTGGGCGAACAGCAGGATGAAGAAGACGTTGTTGGCGATGCCGATCGGCCAGTTCGCGAGGTGCTGGCGGGCCACGAGCCACACGCACAGCGCCCCGCTGCCGAAGCCCAGAACCTCGGTCCAGCTGACCGGGGTGTCCAGGACGGTCACCAGGGGCTGTTGCAGGGGATCGAGTATGTCCGCGAGGCTCACGGGCCCGCCTCCTTTAATAGTCACTTTGACTATAAAGGGTGGACGGGGACAGCAGAAGGCCCGCGGCCGGTATCTGTCCGAACTTTCCGGACAGATACCGGCCGCGGGCCGTCGGTGGGAGCTGTCAGAGACCGACCTCGCGCATCAGCATGCCGACCTCGGTGTTGGTGAGGCGGCGCAGCCAGCCGGACTTCTGGTCGCCCAGCGGGATCGGCCCGAAGGACGTCCGTACGAGGCGCTCGACCGGGAAACCGGCCTCGGCCAGCATCCGGCGCACGATGTGCTTGCGGCCCTCGTGGAGGGTCACCTCGACCAGGTAGTTCTTGCCGGTGTTCTCGACCACGCGGAAGTGGTCGGCGCGGGCGTAGCCGTCCTCCAGCTGGATGCCGTCCTTGAGCCGCTTGCCGAGGTCACGCGGCAGGGGGCCCTGGATGGCGGCCAGGTAGGTCTTCTTCACGCCGTACTTGGGGTGCGTGAGGCGATGGGCCAGTTCACCGTGGTTGGTGAGCATGATGATGCCCTCCGTCTCGGTGTCCAGCCGGCCTACGTGGAACAGCCGCGTCTCGCGGTTGGTCACGTAGTCGCCGAGGCACTGGCGGCCGTCCGGGTCCTCCATCGAGGAGACGACGCCCGCGGGCTTGTTCAGCGCGAAGAACAGGTAGGACTGGGCGGCGACGGTCAGGCCGTCGACCTTGATCTCGTCCTTGTGCACATCGACGCGCTTGCCCTGCTCGACGACGATCTCGCCGTTGACCTCGACGCGGGACTGCTCGATCAGCTCCTCGCACGCGCGGCGCGAACCCATGCCGGCCCGGGCGAGGACCTTCTGCAGCCGCTCGCCCTCCTCCTCGGCGCCCGGGTGGGTCTTGGGGAGGTTGATCACGGGCTTGTTCGCGTACCGGTCGCGGTTGCGCTGCTCGATCTTGGCGTCCAGCTCGCGGGGGCGCGAGGGGGCGGCGCGACGGAAACCGCCACTGCGGCCGGAGCCGCCCTGTGCGGGCTTCGGACCGCCCTTGGCGCCGCCACGGGCCGCCGAGCCGCGGCCCTTGCGGGGGCCCTCCTGCTCGGTCCGGGCGCCGGGGGCATCGTTGCCCACGTCGTAGCGGCGCTCCTCGGGGCGGGGGCGGCGGGGGCGCTGCTCCTCGTCCCGCCCGCCCTGGTAGCTGCCACGCCCGTCCGGGGAGCCCGGACGACCGCCCTGGCCGCCGCCGCGTCCGCCCTGACCGGCGGGGCGCCCGCCCTGACCGCCGGAGGGCCGTCCGCCCTGACCGCCCGGACGACCGCCCGAGGCTCCGGGCCGTCCGCCCTGGCTGCTGCCGCCGCGTCCGCCGCCGCCCTGGCCGCCGGGACGGCCGCCCTGGCCGCCGCCGCCCTGACCCTGGCGGAAGGAGCCGCCGCCGCTGCGGCCGCCACTGCCCGCGCCGCCGCCGCTCCTGCCGCTGCCGCTGCCGCTGCCGCTTCCGCTGTTCCTGCCACTGCTTCGCATCAAAATTCCGTCTTGTCGTCTGCGTGAGTATCCGGGGTGTCCGGTGCGTCCGGATCGAACGACGGCACACCCTCTAGCGTCTCAGCCTCGATCGCGTCCGCCTCGGGGAGGAAGGGCGCGAGTTCCGGGAGCTCGTCCAGGCCGCGCAGGCCCATTCGCTCCAGAAAGTAGTTCGTCGTCCTGTACAGGATCGCACCTGTTTCGGGTTCCGCGCCCGCCTCGGCCACCAGGCCCCTCTGGAGGAGGGTCCGCATGACGCCGTCGCAGTTGACTCCGCGCACCGCCGAGACCCGCGAACGGCTTACCGGCTGCCGGTAGGCGACCACCGCCAGGGTCTCCAGCGCGGCCTGGGTCAGCCGGGCGTGCTGGCCGTCCAGGACGAAGCCCTCGACGGCCGACGCGTACTCGGGTCGGGTGTAGAAACGCCAGCCGCCCGCGACCAGCCGGAGGTCGAAGCCCCGGCGCTGCACGGTGTACTCGTCGGCCAGCTCCCGCAGCGCGTCCGCCACGGCTCTGCGGGGCCGCTGGAGCACCTTGGCCAGCTGGTCGACGGTGGCGGGCTCGTCGACGACCATGAGGACCGCCTCCAGGGCGGGCTTCAGGTCGAGCGAGGCGACGGCGCCCTCGTCGTCCTGTGCGGTGGGCTGCGCGCTCATTCCCTTACGTCCTCCTCCTGCTCGGCCGTCCCGTTCAGCTCCTGGTCGAACTCGTCCGTCACCACCGGCTCCGCGTCCGCCCCGCCGCACCAGGCCACCATCAGGTCGCCCAGCGCCTCGTCCTGGTCCAGGGTGACGGCCTTCTCCCGGTACAGCTCCAGCAGGGCCAGGAAGCGGGCGACCACGGTGAGGGTGTCGGGGGCGTCCTCGGTGAGCGTGCGGAAGCTCACCGCCGCCCCGGCCTCGCGCAGCCGCTCCACCACGATGCCCGCCTGCTCCCGCACGCTGACCAGCGGGGCGTGGATGTGGTCGACGTACACCTGGGGCTTCGGCTTCGGCTGCATCGCCTTGACCGCGAGCTTGGCGAACCCCTCGGGCCCGATGCTGATGACGACCTCGGGCAGCAGCTCCGCGTGGCGGTCCTCCAGGCCGACGGTGCGGGGGTGGCGGCGGGCCTCGGACTCCAGGCGGCCGCTGAAGATGTCCGCGATCTGCTTGTACGCGCGGTACTGGAGCAGCCGCGCGAAGAGCAGGTCCCGCGCCTCCAGGAGCGCCAGGTCCGCCTCGTCCTCCACCTCGGCGGCGGGCAGCAGCCGGGCGGCCTTCAGGTCCAGCAGGGTGGCGGCGACCACGAGGAACTCGGTGGTCTGGTCGAGGTCCCAGTCCGGGCCCATGGCGCGGATGTACGCCATGAACTCGTCGGTGACCTTCGAGAGCGCGACCTCGGTCACGTCCAGCTTGTGCCGGGAGATCAGCTGGAGGAGGAGGTCGAAGGGGCCCTCGAAGTTCACCAGCCGGACGGTGAAGCGCTTGTCGTCGGCTCCCGGCTCCGCCGGTACGGGCTCAGGCCCGGCCGGCGGTACGGGCTCAGGAGCGGCTCGTACGGGCTCCGGCTCCGTTTCCGGTACGGGAACGGCTTCCGGCTCCTGCCCGGGCTCCGGAGCCGTCTCCTCCGCCTCCGCAGGCGCCTCCGCGGGCGGCGGCGCCACCCGCGGCCCCCGCCCCAGGGCGCGGCGGCGCGGCGCGGCGGGGTCGGGGAGCGTGGGCATGGTGGTCCAGAGGTGGGGCGGGGCGCGGACGGGCCCCGCCGGTCGGCGGGTCCCGTCCGGCAGGCTACCGGCGCGGCGCCGGTCAGCGGCCGCGCAGCCGCCGTACGAGGATGCTCGCGTCGCCCCGGGACTCCAGGTCGGCGAGGACCACCGCCACTGCCTCACGGACGATGCGTCCGCGGTCGACGGCGAGGCCGTGTTCGCCGCGCAGGACGAGCCGGGCGTGTTCCAGGTCCATCAGCTCCTCGGCGGAGACGTAGACCGTGATCTTCTCGTCGTGGCGTTCACGGCCGCTGGGGCGCCGGTTGGCTCCGCGTCCACCGCCGCGCCTGCGCTGCTGCTGGACGGCCGGGGACTGCTCCGCCGGGGCGGCGGAAGCCGACCGGTCGCCGGACGGCGGAGCGGCAGCGGCGGCCTGGCGGTCGCCGTCACCGCCTCGGCCGCGAGCGTCATCCGCGTCGGCGGAGGCGTGCTCCTCACGGCTCCCGGCGGGAGCGCCGCCCTGGCCCGAGGGGTCGCTCTCCCCCGCCGGTGCGGGTACCCGGGGCTCGCCGTTCGCCTTGCGTCGCCGGTCCGCCGGGGAGGAGGACTGGAGACCCATCCCTCCCCCGGTGGTACGGAACAGTTCGTCGGCCCCCGGCAGACTCACTCGGCGTGACACCGGGCGAGCACCTCCCTGGCGAGCTGGCGATAGGCGGCGGCACCGACCGAGTTGGAGGCGTACGTGGTGATGGGCTCACCGGCGACCGTGGTCTCCGGGAAGCGGACCGTGCGCCCGATGACCGTGTGGTAGACGTGCTCGTCGAAGGCCTCGACGACGCGCGCCAGGACCTCGCGGCTGTGCACCGTACGGGAGTCGTACATGGTGGCGAGGATGCCGTCGAGCTCCAGCTCGGGGTTGAGCCGCTCCTGGACCTTCTCGATGGTCTCGGTGAGCAGTGCCACCCCGCGCAGCGCGAAGAACTCGCACTCCAGCGGCACTATGACCTTGTGCGCGGCCGTCAGGGCGTTCACGGTGAGCAGGCCGAGCGAGGGCTGACAGTCGATCACGATGTAGTCGTAGTCGGCCATCAGCGGCTTGAGGGCGCGCTGGAGCGTGGACTCGCGGGCCACCTCGCTGACGAGCTGCACCTCGGCGGCCGAGAGGTCGATGTTGCTCGGCAGCAGGTCCATGTTGGGGACGGCGGTCTTCAGCAGGACCTCGTCGGCCACCATGCCCCGCTCCATGAGCAGGTTGTAGACGGTGAGGTCGAGCTCCATCGGGTTGACCCCGAGGCCGACCGAGAGGGCACCCTGCGGGTCGAAGTCGACGAGCAGGACACGGCGTCCGTACTCGGCGAGCGCGGCACCCAGGTTGATGGTCGACGTGGTCTTGCCGACGCCGCCCTTCTGGTTGCACATCGCGATGATCTTCGCGGGGCCGTGCTCGGTCAGGGGGCCCGGGATCGGGAAGTACGGCAGGGGCCGTCCGGTCGGGCCGATGCGCTCGCGGCGCTGACGTGCGGCGTCGGGCGCGAGCGTGGCCGCGTACTCCGGATCGGGCTCGTACTCGGCGTCGGGGTCGTAGAAGTGCCCCTCGGGCACCTCGGCGAAGTCGGCGAAGCGGTCGGTGTTCCGGCCACTCTCGTTGCCGGCCGTGGCGTTCACGTGTAGGCCGTCCATCATCTGGGGGGCTGTCGTCATGTGCTGTTGGGTGGTGAAGGTGCGGACAGCGACGGAGCCGACAGCTTCGAGCCCGATCGGGCTCAGACCCCGTGCAGGCATCCCTGGTTGACCACCCCCGGGAGTAATTGTCGACTCATTCACAAGTCGTCTTACCTCCTTGGACGTGACCAGGAAACTTATCGATAGGTCAGCGTGGCACCATGCCGACGATTGGCGACTCTATGGCGTGTCACCGGTCCGCAGCAACACAATCCGCCGGACCCGGCCCGATGTGTCGGCAATCGAACGCCTCGCTGTCAAGGGTGCACAGCGACCAAGCCGCACATTTCGCCGCTGCACGAACCGGGTAAAGGGTTACGTTCGAGGCGAGTTACACAAGGGCCTCACAGGGCCCGATACACCTCCGGCCGGACCTTGCGCGGCAAGGTCCGGCCGGAGTCCCGATGTTGACGGGAGATGTTGACCCGTCAGCCGAGCAGGGTGCTCAGCTCGACGTGCGGGAGGTCGTGCGCCTCGGCCACCTCGCGGTAAACGACCTGGCCCTCATGGGTGTTGAGGCCCTTGGCGAGGGCGGCGTCGCGGCGCAGGGCGTCGGCCCAGCCGCGGTTCGCCAGCTCCACGATGTACGGCAGCGTGGCGTTGGTGAGCGCGTAGGTGGAGGTGTTCGGCACCGCGCCGGGCATGTTGGCGACGCAGTAGAAGACCGAGTCGTGGACCTGGAAGGTCGGCTCGGCGTGGGTGGTCGGGTGCGAGTCCTCGAAGCAGCCGCCCTGGTCGATCGCAATGTCGACAAGTACACTTCCGGGCTTCATCTTGGCGACGAGCTCGTTGGTGACCAGCTTCGGGGCCTTGGCTCCGGGGATCAGCACGGCACCGATGACGAGGTCGGCCTCGATGACGGCCTTCTCCAGCTCGAAGGCGTTGGAGACGACGGTCTGCACCTTGGTGCCGAAGATCTTGTCGGCCTCGCGCAGCTTGTTGATGTCGCGGTCGAGCAGCGTGACATGGAAGCCGAGGCCCACGGCGATCTGCGTGGCGTTCCAGCCGGAGACGCCGCCGCCGATGACGACGGCACGGCCGGCCTGGGTGCCGGGGACGCCGCCGGGGAGCACGCCGCGGCCGCCGACCGAGCGCATCAGGTGGTACGCGCCGACCTGCGGGGCGAGGCGGCCCGCGACCTCGGACATCGGGGCGAGCAGCGGGAGCGCGCGGCCCGCGGTCTCGACCGTCTCGTAGGCGATCGCGGTGGTGCCGGAGGCCAGCAGCGCGTCGGTGCACTCGCGGGAGGCGGCGAGGTGCAGGTAGGTGAAGAGGGTCTGGTCCTTGCGGAGGCGGTGGTACTCCTCGGCGACCGGCTCCTTGACCTTGAGCAGCAGGTCGGCGGCGGCCCAGACCTCGTCGGCGGTGCCCAGGATCTGCGCGCCCGCGGCGACGTACTCCTGGTCCGGGATGGACGAGCCGACGCCGGCGTCCTTCTCGATGACGACCTGGTGGCCGTGGCGGACGAGCTCATGCACTCCGGCGGGGGTGATCGCCACCCGGAACTCGTTGTTCTTGACTTCGCGGGGGATGCCGACCTTCACGTCGATCACGGTCCTTGGCTCGGAGGGTAATCCGGGCACGACAGAACAGACCCGGACATATACAGCATAAATGGAGACGCCACGGAGGAACGCGGCAGAGCCAGTCTAATGAAGGACTTCGCGCTGTCTAGCCTTACAAAGCATTAACTTTCTGTCGAAGCACTGCGGATTTCGTAGGCAGAACCCGCCTGGCCCAGCAATCTGTCGGCAGCGGCCCTGTGCAGCCGGGCCGCCGCCGGATCGCCGAGCCGGTCCAGAGTGTCGGCCAGCCGGAGCTGGAGCGCCGCCTGAAGCCGCACGTCATCGGCGCGACGGGCCAGCTCGGCCGCCTCCCGGCAGGTGTGCAGCGAGTCGTGCGGCCGCCCCGCGTACTCCTGCACCCGGGCCGCCTCGCTGAGCGCCCGTGCCTGGGCCGCCAGGTCGCCGAGCCTGCGGTGGCCCGCCGCGGCGGCCCGCCAGTTCCGCAGCGCCTCGCCGTACCGCCCGGCGTAGCTGTGGACGGCGCCGAGCCGCCCGTAGAGGCGTGCCTCGTCGGCCCGCTCCCCCTGGGTGAGGCGCTGGGCGAGCGCCCGGCCGTACCAGTCGGAGGCCCGGTGGTAGTCGCCCAGCTCGGCGTACGTACTGCCTACGGATTCCATCGCGCGGCCCGTCGCGTACAGGTCACCGGCAGCACGTCCGGCGTCCAGCGCGGCCCGGTAGCGGGTCAGGGCGTCCCGGGGGCGGCCGGTGCGGGCGTCCAGGTCGGCGAGGTTCAGCAGGGCCGCCGCCTGTTCGCGGGGCAGATCACGGCGGAGCGCCACGTCCAGGACCAGGCCGTGCAGCCCGTACAGCTCGGGGGCTGCGGCCTCGGTGCCCCGGTGCACGGCCAGCGCCCGCACCAGGGCGGCGACCAGGCGGCGGGCCAGGGTGTCCAGCTCGCCGTCGGCCACCGCGAGCCGGGCGGAGGCGAGCAGGGCGGGCCGCCGCAGCAGCAGCCAGACGCCCGCCTCCTCCGCGCTGGGGAAGCGCAGGGAGCGGGGCAGCCCGGCGAGCTTGCGGTGGGCGGTGCTCCCCTCCGCCTCGGTGACCGCCCGGCAGGCCTGGAGCCGGCGCACGGTCCGCTCCAGCATCCGGGCGCGGGCCAGCTGGATCTCGGCCGGGCGGTCCCGGTCCTCCAGGAGGGCCCGCAGCATCGGGGCGAGGC
Source organism: Streptomyces sp. NPDC006261 (assembly GCF_040613515.1). Classification (NCBI taxonomy): domain Bacteria; kingdom Bacillati; phylum Actinomycetota; class Actinomycetes; order Kitasatosporales; family Streptomycetaceae; genus Streptomyces; species Streptomyces sp. NPDC006261. Next base: position 19,638 of record NZ_JBEXSI010000062.1, on the reverse strand, counting down.
AGCCGGGCACCCCGTACTGCGGGTGGGCGGCGCCGTCCGTCCGCAGCAGCCCGAGCTTCACGAAGTCGTCCAGCGTCGACTGGGCGGCCGAGACCGAGCAGCCGGCCAGCGCCGAGGCGGTGTGTGCGTCGGCGAGCCCGGCGGGCGCGAGGGCGAGGAGGCGCAGTATCCGGGCGGCGGCCTGCGGCAGGGAGTCGTGGACGAGCCGGAAGGCGCGGGCCAGCGGACGGGCCCCGGCGGGCTGCTGGTCGCCGGAGTCGGGGAGTTCGTGGAGCTGCTTGGTGACGTCGGCGACGGAGGCCATGGGGTGGGCGGCGAGCCAGCCGCCGATCAGGGCGAGCGCGGCCGGCTGCCCGCCGCACTCCTGGGAGAGGCTCTCGGCGGTGCGCGGGTCGACGGTGATGCGGACCTGGCCGATGGCGCGGGCGAGCAGCTGTACGGCGGCGCCCGCCTCCAGGCCTCCGAGGGTGCAGGGCCGGACGTCGGGGATGCCGGTCAGCGGGCCGGTCGCGACGGCGACGACCAGGCAGTCCGGGTTATCCGGGAGCAGCGGGTCGACCTGTTCGGCGTCGGCCGCGTCGTCGAGCAACAGGACCAGACGGCGTACGGCGAGGGCCTCGCGGACCATCTCGGAGAGCTCGTCCTGGTCGGCGCCGGGCGGGGCGGCGAGACCGAGCAGACCCAGGATCTCGCCGGCGGTGCGTTCGGTGGGGACCCGCTCGCCGCCGGGCTCGGTGAGGCCGACCCGGAGCACCCCGTCGGGGTAGTCGCCGGAGCCCGTACCGCGAACGGCCCAGGGCAGGGCGCCCGTTCCGGTTACAGGTCCCGACGCGTCGGCCGGGGCCGTGCCCGTACCGGTGAGGGCGCCCGCGAGTTCGGCGGCGAGTGCGCTGCGGCCGGAGCCGGGGCGGCCCGCGATGAGGAGGACCCGGGCGCGGGGGGTCTTGCGGCCGGCCAGGGTGTCCAGTCCCGCGCGTTCGATGTCCGCCCGCAGGGCCTTCAACTCGCGTTCCCGGCCGAAGAATCGGGGCGGGGCGGCGCCGGACGGCTCCTCGGTCCCCGCAGCCTCCGCCGGGCCGCTGGTGTCCACCGCCTGATCGGTCACGAGCCACGCTCCACTTCGCTGCACGCGATGCCCGCCGGAACTCCGGCGGGGCCTTTCGAGCGTAGTTCAGTGGTGGTATGGATCACTGCGGAGCGGGGCGGAGCCCAAGGGAACTTCCCCCGATCGGATCAGCATTTCTTACGATCGTCCGACCGGGAGTGCGGGACAGGCGGCGGACGGACCGTCAGACCTCGAACGGCCGGGCCGGCCAGGGCGCCTCGGCGGGCCGCAGCGAGTCGACGCCGTCGCCCGCGAGGACGGCGGTGAGCGCGAGGGCGCCGACGGCCAGGCAGTTGTTGTGCAGGTCCCCCGCGATCACCGAACGCACCAGCTCGGGCAGCGGGATACGGCCCTGCTCCATGTCGGCCTCCTCCTCGGAGACCGCGAAGCGCTCGCCCTCCACGTCGGAGAGACCGCGGGCGAGGAAGATCCGTACGGCCTCGTCGCAGCCGCCGGGCGTCGTGTAGACGTCGGTCAGCACCCGCCAGTCCTCGGCCTTGACGTGCGCCTCCTCGTACAGCTCGCGCTGGGCGGCGTGCAGAGGGTTCTCGCCGGGAACGTCCAGCAGTCCGGCGGGGATCTCCCAGAGCCGCTGGCGGACGGGGTGGCGGTACTGGCGTACGACGATGACCTGGTCGTCCTCGTCGACCGCGAGGATCGCGACGGAGCCGGGGTGGACCTGGTAGTCACGGCCGTGGACGGAGCCGTCGGGCATGACCACCTGGTCGGTGCGGACGCTGGTCTTGTTGCCGGTGAAGGGGGTGGTGGTCGCGGTGACCTGCCACTCCTCGGGCGTGTCCTGGATACCCATTGCGTCCTCCCACGTACCACGTACAAAACGAGAAACCGGGGCACGCATCGTCAAGGATCCGTACCCCGGTCAACCGTAATGCCTCGGAGCTACTCGCCCGCGCCGGTCTTGCGCGCGACGGCCGCCTTCACCAGACCGGCGAAGAGCGGGTGCGGGCGGGTGGGGCGGGAGCGGAGCTCGGGGTGGGCCTGGGTGGCGACCAGGTAGGGGTGGACCTCGCGCGGGTACTCGACGTACTCGACGAGCTTGTTGTCCGGGGAGGTGCCGGAGAAGACCAGTCCGGCCTTCTTCTCCAGCTCACCGCGGTAGGCGTTGTTGACCTCGTAGCGGTGGCGGTGGCGCTCCTCGACGTACGGCTCACCCGCGTACGCCTCACGCACCAGGGAGCCCTCGGCGAGCTTGGCCGGGTAGAGGCCGAGCCGCATGGTGCCGCCGAGGTCGCCCGCGCCCTCGACATACGCGAGCTGCTCCTCCATGGTCGAGATGACCGGGTGGGAGGTGGCGGCGTCGAACTCGGTGGAGTTGGCGTCGGGGATCTCGGCCAGCGAGCGGGCCGCCTCGATCACGATGCACTGCAGGCCCAGGCAGAGGCCCAGCAGCGGGACCTTGTTCTCACGGGCGTAGCGGATGGCGCCGACCTTGCCGTCGACACCGCGCTCGCCGAAGCCGCCGGGGATGCAGATCGCGTCGACGTCGCGCAGCTGCTCGGCAGCACCGGCGGCGGTGCGGCAGTCGTCGGAGGTGACCCACTTGATGGTGACCCGGGCTTTGTTGGCGAAGCCGCCGGCGCGGATGGCCTCGATGACCGAGAGGTAGGCGTCGGGCAGGTCGATGTACTTGCCGACCAGGGCGACGGTGACCTCGTGGTCGGGGTTGTGGACGCGGTCCAGGAGGTCGTCCCAGGTGGTCCAGTCGACATCGCGGAAGGGCAGGTCGAGCTTGCGGACGACATAGGCGTCCAGACCCTCGGTGTGGAGCACCTTGGGGATGTCGTAGATCGACTTGGCGTCGATCGCGGCGACGACCGCGGCCTCGTCGACGTCACACATCAGCGAGATCTTGCGCTTGATGGAGGTCGGGACCTCACGGTCGGCGCGCAGCACGATGGCGTCCGGCTGGATGCCGATGTTGCGCAGGGCGGCGACCGAGTGCTGGGTCGGCTTGGTCTTCAGCTCGCCGGAAGGACCGATGTAGGGCAGCAGCGAGATGTGCACGACGAAGACGTTGTCGCGGCCGACCTCGTGGCGGACCTGGCGGACGGTCTCCAGGAACGGCAGCGACTCGATGTCGCCGACCGTGCCGCCGACCTCGGTGATGACGACGTCCACGTCGTCGGTGGCCATGCGGCGGATGCGGTGCTTGATCTCGTTGGTGATGTGCGGGATGACCTGGACGGTGTCGCCCAGATACTCCCCGCGCCGCTCCTTGGCGATGACCTGCGAGTACACCTGGCCGGTCGTCACGTTGGCGGAGCCGTCGAGGTCCACGTCGAGGAAACGCTCGTAGTGCCCGATGTCCAGGTCGGTCTCGGCGCCGTCGTTGGTGACGAACACCTCACCGTGCTGGAACGGGTTCATCGTGCCGGGGTCGACGTTGAGATAGGGGTCGAGCTTCTGCATCGTGACCCGCAGGCCACGCGCCTTCAGCAGGGCACCCAGGCTGGAGGCAGTCAGACCCTTGCCGAGGGAGGAGGCGACACCCCCGGTGACGAAGATGTGCTTGGTCGTCGTGGATGTGGGCTGCATAGCCAAAGGGGGCTCCCGTGGTCGCGGTTGTGAGGTGCGTACCGGCCGCCGAACCGGGGATTCCGGGGGCGCCGTCGCTGCGGTTCGGGGGCCTCGTGCGCTGTCGCGAACGACCACCGGTCCACGGGCTACCAGGGTATCAGCGACGAGGGGAGGCTGCTTCCGGCCACACCCTGCACAGGGACGTCACACCATCACCCCAGTCGTTTCACGTCCCACCCGATCAGCTCAGAGATGTTGCGGGGACCGTCGCGCGGATCTTCGTACCGCGTCGTATCCTGCTCGGACACTCGCTGCCGAGACGGCCGGGCGGCGGCACCACTTGGCCCGCTACCGGTACAGGAACTCGTCGGTTCCTCCAGGGTGAAAGACCCTACGACCCCCTAGACCCCAGTAAGCGCCCCGGACGGGGCGACATGGCCGTTCGACTGGAGACGCACGTGGCCGGGCGCATCGAGGATTACGCACTCATCGGAGACATGCAGACCGCTGCCTTGGTCTGCCGGGACGGCACAGCGGACTGGCTGTGCCTTCCCCGCTTCGATTCGCACGCCGTCTTCGCAGGACTGCTGGGCACCGAGGAGCACGGCTTCTGGCGTCTGGGTCCCGCGAGGCCGGAAGGAGCCGAGCCGCTCTTCGCGGACCGGCGCCGCTATCGCGGTGACTCCCTCATCCTGGAATCGGAGTGGGACACACCGCGCGGCACCGTACGGGTGACCGATTTCATGCCACCGCGAGAGGGCGCGCCGCAGCTCATCCGCATCGTGGAGGGCGTCAGCGGCCGGGTGCCGATGCGCTCGGAGCTGCGTATGCGGTTCAGCTACGGCCGGGTCACCCCCTGGGTGCACAAGGTGGACAGCCGTACGGTCGCCGTCGCCGGTCCGGACTCGGTATGGCTGGACACCGAGGCGGACACCTACGGCAGGAACCTGACCACCTACTCCGACTTCACCGTCGGCCCCGGAGACCGGGTGGCCTTCACGATCAGCTGGCAGCCCTCGCACCGTGAGCCGCCCGCCCTCCCCGACCCGGAGGGGTCCCTGGAGGCGACCGAGCTGTTCTGGCGCGAATGGGTCGACCAGTGCACGTACCACGGGCCCTATCGGGAGGCGGTCGTCCGCTCCCTGATCACCCTGAAGGCCCTCACGTACGCGCCGACCGGCGGCATCGTCGCCGCGCCGACCACCTCGCTCCCCGAGGAGATCGGAGGCGTACGGAACTGGGACTACCGCTACACCTGGCTGCGCGACGCCGCGATCACCCTCTCCTCGCTGCTGCGCACCGGCTACCGGGAAGAGGCCCGGGCGTGGCGGGAGTGGCTGCTGCGGGCGGTGGCGGGCGACCCGGAGAACCTGCAGATCATGTACGGCATCGCCGGCGAGCGCGAGCTCGGCGAGGCGGAGCTGGACTGGCTTCCCGGCTACGAGAACTCCGGCCCGGTCCGCGTCGGCAACGGCGCCGCCAACCAGCTCCAGCTCGACGTCTACGGCGAGGTCACCGAGGCGCTCCACCTGGCGCACATGACGGGGCTGACCCGCAACGACTACGCGATGGGTCTCCAGCTCAAGCTGATCGAGTACCTGGAGAAGCACTGGGAGGAGCCCGACGAGGGCATCTGGGAGGTGCGCGGGCCGCGCCGCCACTTCGTGCACTCCAAGGTGATGGCGTGGGTCGCGGTCGACCGGACGATCAAGCTGATCGAGTCCGGGGACGTCGAGGGCCCGCTGGAGCGGTGGTACGAGCTCCGCGACGACATCCACCGGGACGTCTGCGAGCGCGGCTACGACAAGGAGCGCAACACCTTCACCCAGTCCTACGGGTCGAAGGAGCTGGACGCCTCCCTGCTGCTCATCCCGCAAATGGGCTTCCTGCCGCCGGACGACAAGCGGGTCATCGGCACGATCGAGGCGATCCAGCGGGAGCTGTCCACGGAGGACGGCTTCATCCTGCGCTACCCCACCGAGGGCGATGAGGCGGGCGTCGACGGTCTGGCGGGCGACGAGGGCGCGTTCCTGGCCTGCTCGTTCTGGATGGCCGACGACCTCGCGATGATCGGCCGCGTCGACGAGGCGCGCCAGCTGTTCGAGAAGCTGCTGGCGCTCCGCAACGACCTGGGCCTGCTGGCCGAGGAGTGGGACTCCAACCTCCAGCGGCAGGTGGGGAACTTCCCGCAGGCGTTCAGCCATGTCCCGCTGATCGACACGGCCCTGCGGCTGACGGCGAGCGGGGCGTACGTGGGCTGAGGCCCGCCGGCGTCCTGATGGTGGCCGCCCCGGTTGTCTTCCGGGGCGGCCACCGCGCGTTCCAGGGGGCGATGGCCGGTCCGGCCTCGTACGCGCGGTGGAGCGGGTTGAGGAAGCGCGGTGCGGGCGGGCAGTTCGGTGGGCCGATGCGGTGGACGGGCACGCCGGGGGTCCAGGTGTTCACCACGGCCGCGCGAGGGTGGGGAGCTCGACTGGGGTGACCGGCGTCGGCGCCCCGTCCGGAGCCTCCACGGCTGCCTGCCCCCCGGTCCCCACGCCTCCCCTGCCATGCGCACCCCGCGCCCCGGGCGGTAGCGTCCTGAACAGGACGACCGCCCGGGGTACGGGTGCGGATACCAGGGGAAAGCGGGCCGGGTACGTGGAGAGCCACAGCGGAATCACCGTGCAGCGGGCACTGGAGCTGCCGGGGCTGCGAGCGGGCCTCCCGGAGGTGGTGGCCGGCGCGGACCGGCTGAGCCGCACCGTGCGCTGGGTGCACGCGGGCGAGGTCCCCAACATCGCCTCCCTCCTCAAGGGCGGCGAGCTGCTCCTCACCACCGGCCTGGGCCTCGGCACCCGCCCCGCCGAGCAGCGGGCGTTCGTCCGCCGGCTCGCCGACCGGGGGATCTCCGCCCTGGTGGTGGAGCTCGGGCCGCGCTTCAGCAGGCTGCCCGCCTCCATCGTGGACGCCGCCCGGGCGGCCGGTCTTCCGCTGGTGCAGCTCCACCGCGAGGTGCCGTTCGTCGCGGTGACCGAGGAGGTGCACACCGAGATCGTCAACGGGCACTACGCCCTGCTCCAGCAGGCGGAGGAGGTGCACCGGCGCGCCACCCGGGCGCTGCTGGACGGGGGCGGGGTGCCGCAGGTCCTCGGCATCCTCGCCGACTTCACCGCCAACCCGGTCTTCCTGGAGACGCCCGACGGGCAGCTCCTGTACGCGGCGTCCACCGGCACGGGCCCGGTGGGCGCGGACCCGCTCCAGGTCTGGGAGGGCATGCGCGGCGACCGGGCGGCCCGGGAGTCCCCGCCGGTGGGCGCGGTCCTGGTGGACGTGCCGGGCGGCGGTCCGGACACCGGTGCCGTACGGGCCCGGCTGGTGCTGCTCGCCGTCTCGGGCCCGCTGGCCACCGTGCACCGGATGGCGGCCGAGCGGGCGGCGGGCCTCCTCGCCGTGGTCCTGATGCAGGCCCGGCAGGAGGAGGAGCTGGCGGCCCGGGGCCGGGGCGACTTCCTCACCGACCTCGCGGAGGGCCGGATCACCCCGGAGGACGCCCCGGCGCAGGCCCGGGTGCTCGGCTTCCGGCCCGGGGACACCCCGCTGCTCCCGGTCGTGATGCGGCTGGCGCCCGAGCTGTCCCCGTCCGGTAACTGGGCGCTGCTGGCCCGCGCGGTGCTGGAGGAGCTGGCCTCGGTCGGCGTACCGGTGCTGCTGGGCGTACGGCCCGTGGAGGGGCGGGTTCCGTTGCTGCTCGGGCTCCGCTCGGAGGGCGAGCGCACGGCGGTCGCGGACCGGGTGGCGACGGCGCTGCGGGCGGGCGTGGCGCGGGCGGGCCTCGACCGCGCCGGATCGCAGCCCCCGGTGGTCGTGGTCGGCGTCGCGGGCAGCTGGGCCGGGGCGGGCGCGGGCCTGCGGCACGCCTCGGAGACGGCCACGGCGGCACAGGGGCTCGACGACCGGCCCTGGTACGACGCCCGACGGCTCGACATCGACCTGCTGCTGTGGCGGCTGCGGGACCACCCGGACCTGGCGGCGTTCGTGAACCGGGCGATCGGTCCGCTGCGGGAACACGACCGCACCTCGCGCCCGCCGCTGCTGCCGACGCTCCAGGCGTATCTGGCGCACGCGGGCCGCAAGGCGGAGACCGCCCGCGAGCTGCACCTCAACCGCCAGACGCTCTACAACCGCCTCGCCCGGATCGGTGAGCTGCTGGGCACGGACCTGGACGACCCGCAGACGGTCCTGGCCCTCAGCCTGGCGCTGCGCGCCCGTCGCCACACGAGCTAGCTCCTCGACGCGAACGGCTGCGCCAACTCGTCGTACACGCTGAGCACATGGGCGATGGCGTCGTCCTCGGTGGGCCAGCTCGCCGCCTGCTCCCGCCCGGCCTCGGCCAGCCGCGCGCACCGCTCGGGGTCCCCCAGCAGCCGCACGACCGTCCGGGCGAGCGCCTCCGCGTTGCCGAACGGCACCAGTTCGGCGGCCTCGCCGACCAGTTCGGGCACGCCGCCGACCTCGGTCGCGACCAGCGGCACCCCCAGCCGCAGCGCCTCCTGCGCCAGCAGGGAGCGGCCCTCCCAGCGGCTGGGCAGCACGGCCAGGTCGGCGGCGGCGATCAACTCGCCCACATCGCCCCGGCATCCGATCAGCCGCACGCGCAACTCCTCTTCCAGGATGCGCTGTTGCAGGGCGGCCCGGTCGCGCCCCTCCCCCGCGATGACGAGCAGGGGTACGGGGTCGAACTCGCGCCAGATACGGGCGGCGTCCAACAGGGTGCCGAAGCCGTGGTGCGGCACGAGGCTGCCGACGGCCATCAGCAACGGCCGCTCGACCGCTCCCAGTTCGGCCCGCGCCTTGCCGTCGTGCAGGTTGCCCGCCCGTCGCGGGACCGGCGCGGCGACCGGGGCGAGCCGCGCGTCGCGGGCCCCTCGGACCCGCGCCCGGTCCACCAGGTCGGAGGAGGGGGCGAGGACAACGGCCGCCGCCCGTACGGCCCTTCGCTCCAGCAGGTGCAGGATCTGACGGCGGGCTCCCTCGGCGTACCGGCGGGTGTGCCAGGTCATCACCAGGGGCACGGTCCGCCCGCTCAGGGCAAGGGCGGTGCGGGAGGCGGCGTGCAGTCCGTGCGCGTGGACCACGTCGGCCCCCGCGCAGGCGGCACGGAGCGCGGCGACGGCGGCCGGGTCGCTGCGCCGGGGCACCGGCAGGAAACGGGCCCCGGTCGCCGTGAAGTCGTAGGCGTGGTCCACCGCGGGCGGGGCACAGACGGTGACCCGCACTCCGCGAGCCACCAGCCCCGCGGCCAGCGAGCTGACGTGCGCGCTGCTGCCCGCACTGCCGCCGCCCAGGACTTGGACCGTACGCAGCTGTGACACGTTGATTGGCTCCCGGGGTCCCCGAGTCGGCGGTAGGTACAGCGCCAAGGATGCCAGTCCGTACGCGCGTTCCGGGACTGCCGGAACGTTGCTGCCGGGCACGCGGCGACAACCGGCCACACGGCACCACTCTCACGGGTGAATCAAGAGGCGCGATGTTGCCACCGTCGGCGTCCCCGTCCCGCCCATCGCCTCCCCGGCCCCGACGAATTCGCCGTACGCCCCGCAGCCCCCGGCGGCCCGCACGGCGAGCACCCCGGCCGCACGCCCTCGGGCCGGTCCCGCGGCGGCGACTCCCGCGGCGACTCCGGCACCGACCAGACCTGCGACGGCTCTGCTCACGTTCCCACCCGTGCGGGAAGGGTGGACAGGGGCACACGTACGGGTCCGGGCGGGGAATGCCCCCACCCGGACCCGTACCCGTCGTCATCCGTCCTTGCGCGCCGTCGCCAGCAACTCCTCCGCGTGGGCGCGCGCCGTCTCGGAGTCCTCCTGGCCCGCCAGCATCCGGGACAGCTCCCGGACCCGGTCCTCGCCCTCCAGGACCGTGACCCCGCTCCGGGTCACCGAGCCGTCCACGGTCTTCTCGACCAGCAACTGCCGGTCGGCGAAGGCCGCCACCTGCGGCAGGTGCGTCACGACCACCACCTGGGCGGAGCGGGCGAGCTTGGCCAGACGCCGCCCGACCTCGACCGCCGCCTTGCCGCCGACGCCCGCGTCGACCTCGTCGAAGAGGTACGTGGGCACCGGGTCGGAGCCCGCGAAGACGACCTCGACCGCCAGCATCACCCGGGACAGCTCACCGCCCGAGGCGCCCTTGGCGATCGGCCGGGGCTGGGCCCCGGGGTGCGGGGCGAGCAGCAGTTCCACCTCGTCGGCGCCCGAAGGGCCGTAGACGACGCTCCGCCCGCCGATGTCGATGCCGGACGCCTCGTCGGCCGCCTCGGTCTGACGGATGGCGAAGGAGACCCGGGCGTGCGGCATGGCCAGCGAGGCCAGCTCCTCGGTCACCGCCTCGGCGAACCGGGCGGCGGCCTCCGTACGGGCGTCGGTCAACGCCTGGCCGAGAACGGAGAGTTCGGCGCGCAAGGCGTCGCGCTCGGCGGTCAGCTCGCCGATCCGCTCGTCGTCGCCCTCCAGTTCGGTGAGCCGGCCCGCGCCTTCCTGGGCCCAGGCGAGCACGGCAGCGATGTCCTCGCCGTACTTGCGGGTCAGGGTGGTGAGCGCGGCCCGCCGCTCCTCCACGGCGGCCAGCCGCAGCGGATCGGCCTCCAGCTGGTCGGCGTACCCGGCGAGCTCGCCGGAGACGTCGGCGATCAGGATGGAGATCTCCCCGATCCGGTCGGCGAGCGCGGCGAGCGCCGGATCGTGGGCCCGGACCGCGTCCAGGGACTGCCCCGCGGCGGCGACCACGGTCGTGGCGTCGACGCCCTCGGGGTCCTCGGGGTTCCCCGCCAGCGCGGTGTGCGCGAGGGAGGCGGCGGAGGCCAGGGCCTCCGCGTGCCCGAGCCGCTCCGCCTCGGCGGCCAGCTCGGTGTCCTCCCCCGGCGACGGCTCCACGGCGGCGACCTCGTTCAGCCCGAAGCGCAGCAGGTCCGCCTCCTGGGCCCGCTCCCGGGCCCGGGTGGTCAGCTCGTCCAAGGTCGTGGTGACGGCCCGCAGCCGCCGGTAGGCCGCCGCGTACGCGGCGTGCGGGACCTCCACGGCGTCCCCGGCGTAACGGTCCAGCGCCTGCCGCTGCCGCGCGGGCTTGAGCAGCCCCTGCTGGTCGGTCTGCCCGTGCACGGCGACCAGCTCGTCCGCGAGCTCGGTGAGGACCCCCACCGGCACGGATCTGCCGCCGAGATGGGCGCGTGAGCGTCCTTCCGCCGAAACGGTACGGCTGATGAGCAGCGCACCGTCGTCGAGTTCCGCCCCGGCCTCCTCGGCCCGCAGCGCCGCCGCGTCGCCCTCGGACACCGTGATCCTGCCCTCGACGACCGCGGCCTTGGCCCCGACCCGTACGAGGGCGGGGTCGGCGCGCCCGCCGAGCAGCAGCCCGAGGCTCGTGACGACCATGGTCTTGCCCGCGCCGGTCTCACCCGTCACCGCGGTGAAACCGGGTGACAGCTCCACCACCGCGTCGTCGATGACTCCGAGCGACCGTATCCGCATCTCCTCCAACACGGACATGACCTTACGAGGTTCCGAGGCGGACGCGCGACGGCCCCCGCTCCCGGATTCACTCTCCCGTGGATCACGGAGGCCGTGGGGCGTCGTCGGGGCCGTCAGTGGGGCGCGCCCCGCCACCCCGAGACGGGCAGTGCGAACTTCGCCACCAGCCGGTCCGTGAACGAGGCCTGGTGCAGCCGCGCCAGCCGTACGGGCACCGCTCCGCGCCGCACCTCGACCCGCGCGCCGGCGGGCAGCTCCACGGTCCGCCGCCCGTCGCACCACAGGACCCCGTGCGGGGTGTGCGGCTGGACCTCGACGGCGAGCACCGAGGTCGGGGAGGTCACCAGCGGCTTGGCGAAGAGGGCGTGGGCGCTGATCGGGACCATCAGCAGCGCCTCGACCTCGGGCCAGACGACGGGTCCGCCCGCCGAGAAGGCGTACGCGGTCGAACCGGTCGGGGTCGCGCAGACGATCCCGTCGCAGCCGAACCCGGTGACCGGCCGGCCGTCGATCTCCAGGACGACTTCGAGCATCCGCTCGGGCGACACCTTCTGCACGGCCGCCTCGTTGAGCGCCCAGTCGGTGTGGACGATGTCACCGTTGCTGTGCACGATCACGTCGATCGTCATGCGTTCCTCGACGTCGTAGTCGCGGGTGACGACCCGGGAGACCACCTTGTCGAGGTCGTCGCGCTCTGCCTCGGCGAGGAAGCCGACGCGGCCCAGGTTGACGCCGAGCATCGGCACCCCGGAGGCGCGGGAGAACTCCGCGCCCCGCAGCAGGGTTCCGTCACCGCCCAGGACGATCAGCAGCTCGCAGCCGTCGACGGCTGCGGGTGAGGTGTCGGTGACCGTCTCCACGGCGTCCGGGAGCGGCAGATCGGCCGCCTCGGTCGCCAGGACCCGTACGCCGAGCCCGTCACGCAGCAGGCCCTGCACGACGAGCTCCGCGCTGCGGATCGCGGCCGGGCGGCCGGTGTGCGCCAAAAGGAAGACTGTTCGTGCCGCATTCGTCGTCAACGAGGCCCCTCCGCCACTGCACGGTCGACATCCGCGGGATCCAGCTCAGGTGCGCCGGCCCGCAGCCACAGAAAGTACTCGACGTTCCCCGAGGGGCCGGGCAGCGGACTGGCCGTCACCCCTCGTACGCCGAGCCCGAGCGCCCAGGCCCGGCGAGCCACTTCACGTACGGCTTCGGCGCGCAGCTCCTCGCTCCGCACCACCCCGCCGCTGCCGAGCCGCTCCTTGCCCACCTCGAACTGCGGCTTGACCATGAGGACCAGGTCCGCGTCGGGCGCCGCGCACCGGGCCAGGGCGGGCAGCACGAGCCCGAGCGGAATGAAGGACAGATCCCCCACCACCAGGCCGACCGCCTCCCCGTCGATGTCCTCCAACGTCAACTCCCGCACATTGGTACGGTCCTTGACGACGACGCGTTCATCGGACCGGAGCGACCAGGCGAGCTGCCCGTACCCGACGTCGACCGCCACGACCTGCCGCGCTCCGGCCCGCAGCAGGACATCGGTGAACCCGCCGGTCGACGCCCCGGCGTCCAGCGCCCGCCGCCCTTCGACGGCCAGCCCGAGCGGGCCGAAGGCGGCGAGCGCCCCGGCCAGCTTGTGCCCGCCGCGCGAGACGTAGTCGGGGTCGTCGTCGTCCTCGGTCACCACGATCGCGGCGGCCGTCTCGACCTGGGTGGCGGGTTTGGTCGCGGTGGTCCGGCCGACGGTGACCCGGCCCGCGGCGATCAGCTGGCTCGCGTGCTCCCGCGAGCGGGCGAGCTTGCGGCGTACCAGCTCGGCGTCGAGGCGGCGACGTGCCACTCCTGCCACGTTCGGTTCAGCTCCTGTGGTCATGCGTGTCGTACGCGGGTGGGGTTACGGGTCTGGACCCGGCTGCGGCGGCCGGACGGGCGTCCAGCGAGGTCAGCGCATCCTTGAGCCCACGGTGTACATCCTCGTACACCTCGGTGTGACCGTCCGCCGGGAGGTGGTCCGCGTCGGCCAGACGCTCCAGCAGGGCGTCGACCTCGGGCCGGCCGGTGGGGGTGCGCCCGACGCCCAGGGGTCCGGGCGTGGCGGGCTCGTAGGAGGGCGCGTCAACGACGGGCCCGTCCTGCGGCGTGTCCGGCTCCTCGGACGTGCTCACGGGCGGGCTCACGGGCGGGGTCTCCGCCTCCGGCGTCCAGGTGCTCATGCCGAAACGCTACCGCGACGGGCCGGTGTACCGTCGAGGACGATGGCGACCACGGCGGAGTGCCGCAGCGCACTCGACAAACTCTCGGACAACCTCGCGACGGCCGACAGCGACGTACGCGGCGCGGCCGCGCTCGACCGCTCGCTGAGCTGTCACATCAAGGACCTCGACATCACGTTCACCGGCCGCCTGGCCGATGGCCGGATCCACGTCCAGGACACGGTCGAGGGCCCGCCCCGCGAGAAGGCCGAGATCCGGCTGGCGATGACGGGCGACGATCTGGTGGCCCTGGTGGACGGCGACCTGAACTTCGCGAAGGCGTGGGCGTCGGGCCGCGTACGGCTGGAGGCGGGCTTCCGGGACCTGCTGAAGCTGAGATCCCTGCTGTAGCGCGTCAAGCCCGTCCGGCGATCGAGGTCGAAGCGCCCGCCGAAGGCGCCCGCGCACCCGCCCGCCACCCTCAGGCGGCAGCCTGACGCGCCTTTCGGGCCGCCGGCACGACGAGCGGCGTCCCGGTCTCAGGATCGTCGATCACCTGGCACCGCATCCCGAACACCCGCTCCACCAGATCCGCGTCGACCACGTCCGAAGGCGCCCCCTCCGCGACGATCTTCCCCTCCCGCATCGCGATGAGGTGCGTGGCGTACCGCGCGGCGTGGTTCAGATCATGCAGTACGGCGACGAGCGTGCGCCCCTGAGTCTCGTGCAGCTCCGCACACAGGTCGAGGACATCGATCTGGTGCTGGATGTCGAGATAGGTCGTCGGCTCGTCGAGCAGCAGCAGCGGTGTCTGCTGGGCCAGCGCCATGGCGATCCAGACCCGCTGCCGCTGACCGCCGGAGAGCTCGTCGACGTAACGGCCGGCGAGCTCGGCCACCCCGGTCGACTCCATGGACTCCCGGACCACCCGCTCGTCCTCCGGCGACCACTGCCGCAGCAGCCCCTGGTGGGGGTAGCGGCCCCGGGCGACGAGGTCGGCGACGGTGATGCCGTCGGGGGCGATGGAGGACTGCGGCAGCAGCCCCAGCGTGCGGGCGACCTTCTTCGCGGGAAGTTGGTGGATGACCTGCCCGTCCAGCAGCACCCGCCCCCGGCTCGGCTTCAGCATCCGGGCGAGCGAGCGCAACAGGGTCGACTTGCCACAGGCGTTAGGTCCGACGATCACCGTGAAGGAGTTGTCGGGTATCTCGACCGAGAGATCCTCGGCGATGACCCGCTGGTCGTAGCCGAGGGTCACCGATTCTGCGGTGAGGCGCTGCATGGTCGTACTCCCGGAGGCAGGGGGTGTCCGGCGGATCAGGCCGGAAGGACCACCGACCGAGTTAGGTCAGCCTATCTTCCTCCCGGATCCCCTCGCCCCGGACCGCCGAGCACGCCCTCCGAGGCTGGTTACAGCCCGAGCGCGGCGACGGCCTCCGCCGTGTCCGGCCCGAACGCCTCGTCCCCGGCGAAGGTCCACGCGGCACCGCAGAGCGCCCGCAGCCCGTCGAGCGGATCCCCCTCGCCCTCCAGCACCAGGTCCTCCCCGTCACGTACGGCCGCGGTCCACCCCCCGCACCGCAACACCTCGCCCGAATTCCCCTCCACCGTCACGTCGGGCTGCCCGGTCAGCAGCCCCCGCAGGTCCCGGTCCACGTACGTCGGCCGGTGCTGCGGCGGTGCGG
Organism: Streptomyces sp. NPDC006261; assembly: GCF_040613515.1. Lineage (NCBI taxonomy): Bacteria > Bacillati > Actinomycetota > Actinomycetes > Kitasatosporales > Streptomycetaceae > Streptomyces > Streptomyces sp. NPDC006261. The sequence continues at coordinate 4,628 of NZ_JBEXSI010000062.1, read as the reverse complement.
CGAGCAGCTGGGCCGCGTCGGTCACCCCGGTCAGCACCAGCAGCGAGTCCACGCCCCCGTTGAACGCGCCCTCGATGTCCGTGTCCAGCCGGTCCCCGACGACGAGCGGCCGCCTGGCCCCGGTCCGCAGCACGGTCTCGCGGTGCATCGGCGGCAACGGCTTCCCCGCCACCTGCGGTTCGGCGCCGGTGGCGATCCGTACGACCTCCACGGCGGCACCGTTGCCCGGCGCGATGCCCCGGGCTCCCGGAATGGTCAGGTCCGTGTTGGACGCGTACCAGGGCAGCCCGCGCGCGACGGCGTAGCTCGCCTCGGCGAACCGCCCCCACGCCAGGTCCGGCCCGCCGTACCCCTGGACCACGGCCACCGGGTCGTCGTCCGCCGACTCCACCGGCACCAGACCGCGCTCCCGCAGCGCGACCCGCAGCCCCTCGCCACCGACGACCAGCACCCGGGACCCGGCGGGCAGCTGGTCGGCCATCAGCCGGGCGACCGCCTGGGCCGAGGTGATCACATCGGCGGCCTCCGCGGGTACGCCCAGCTCCGTCAGATGCTCCGCCACCGAGTCCGGCGTGCGCAGGGCGTTGTTGGTGACGTACGCGAGGTGCATCCCGCCGTCCCGCGCGGTGGACAGCGACTCCACGGCGTGGACGATCGCCTCGCCCCCCGCGTACACCACCCCGTCCAGGTCAAGGAGAGCCGTGTCGTATGCCGCGCTCAGCGCCGTGCTGCTCCCGGCCGGCCGGTACCTGTCGTGCTGCTGGCTCATATGACTCTGCTCCTCGTTCGTGCCTCTCCCCCGATCATCGCGCATGCCCCCTGCACACATACGATGCTCGGATGAACACTTCAGGTCCCGACGAGCAGGGGCTGCGGCTGATCCCGTTCCGCGGACTGCGCTACGTCCCCGAGCGGGTCGGCAGCCTGGCCGCGGTGACCTCGCCGCCGTACGACGTGGTCGTCAGGCCCGACGGTCTGCACCACCTGGAATCGGCGGACCCGCACAACATCGTGCGCCTCATCCTCCCCCAGGCGGACACCGCCGAGGACCGGCACCGGCAGGCGGCCAGGACACTGGACCAGTGGCTGGCCGAAGGCGTGATCGCCCCGGATTCCGCACCCACGCTGTACGTCTACGAGCAGCGCGACGACGAGATCCTCCAGCGCGGCCTGATCGGCGCCCTGGCCCTCTCCCCCGCCGCCGACGGGATCGTGCTGCCGCACGAGGACGTGATGGACGACGTCGTCGCGGACCGCGCGGAGCTGATGCGGACGATGCAGGCCCACCTGGAACCCCTGCTGCTGACCTACCGCAGCGACGGGAGCGCGGAGGGTGCCGCGGCGGTCATCGAGCGCACGGCCGAGCGCCCCCCGCTGCTCTCCACCACGACGGAGGACGGGTTCCACCACCGCCTGTGGGCCGTCACCGACCCGGCCGAGCGCACCGCGATCGAGACGGACCTCGCCCGGCACCAGGCACTGATCGCCGACGGCCACCACCGCTGGGCCACCTACCTCCGGCTCCAGCGGGAACAGACCGCCCCCGGTCCCTGGGACTTCGGCCTCGTCCTCCTCGTCGACACGACCCGCCACCCGCTCCAGGTCCGCGCGATCCACCGGCTGCTGCGCGGCCTGCCGGTCGCCCGGGCGCTGGAAGGGCTCAGTGGCCTCTTCCGGATCCGTACGGTCGAGGGCCCGCTCCCCCGTGCGCTCGACGCCCTGGCCGACGCGGCCGCGGAGGGCAACGCGTTCCTCCTCACCGGTGACGGCGGCTTCCACCTGGTGGACCGCCCGGACCCGGCCGTGCTGACCCGTACGATCCGGACGGACCGCCCCGAGGCGTGGCGCACCCTGGACGCGACGGTCCTGCACGCGGCGCTGCTCGACGACGTCTGGCGGATCCCCGACGCCCCCGAGCACATCGGCTACATCCACGACACCGAGGCCGCCGTCGAGCAGGCCGAACGCCTCGGCGCCACGGCGGTGCTCATGCACCCGGTACGCGAAGAGGTCGTCCGGGACCTGGCCAGGCAGGGCGTCACCATGCCCCGTAAGTCGACGTCCTTCGGCCCGAAGCCGGCGACGGGCCTGGTCATGCGCAGCCTGACCATCGACTGACGAGGCCGAGGGGCAAACAGAAAGGGGCGGCACTCCCGAGGGAGTACCGCCCCTTTCCGATGCTGACCTAGCTGACCTCACCGGCGTTCTCAGGCCGGCGACTAAGCCTTGGCAGCCTCGTCGCCACGCTCGTCGTCGTCTTCATCGTCCTCATCGCCCTCGGGCGCGTCGTCGACGGACGGAACAGTGGCTACGGACTCGGCGCCTTCGGCGGGTTCCACGGCCTCGTCGTCACCCAGGGCATCGACGAACTCCACACCGTCCAGCTCGGCCAGCCGGTCCGACGCGTCGGTCGAGCCGTCCTTGTCGGCCTCCAGTGCCTTGCCGAACCACTCGCGGGCCTCGTCCTCGCGCCCCGCCTCGAGCAGCGCGTCCGCGTAGGCGTAGCGCAGACGCGGCGTCCACGGCTGGACGGAGCTGGAGGCGAGCTCGGAGCCCTGCAGCGTGACGATGGCGGCATCGATCTGCCCCATGTCACGACGGGCTCCGGCGGCCACCAGCCGCATCTCGACCTGGCCGGCCTTGTCCAGCTTCTGCACCTCGGGCTCGCCCGCCATGGCCATCGCCCGCTCGGGCCGGCCGAGGCCGCGCTCACAATCCGCCATGACGGGCCACAGGTCCACGGACCCGGTCATCCGCCGGGACGCCCGGAACTCGGCGAGTGCCTCCGCGTACCTCTGCGTCGCGTAGGCCGCGAACCCGGCCGCTTCTCGGACGGCGGCAACGCGCGAAGCCAGCCGCAGAGCGATACGGGCGTACGCGTACGCCTCCTCCGGGTCCTCGTCGAGCAGCCGGGCCACCATGACGAGATTGCGCGCGACATCCTCGGCAAGGGTCTTCGGCAAGCTCATGAGCTCCTGGCGTACGTCCTTGTCGATCTCCTGACCGGTGACGTCGTCGGGGATGGGCAGCCGCTTGATCGGCTCACGGTCCCGGTCACGGTCGTCCCGGCCCCGGAATCCGCCACGGTCACGGTCATCACGCTGCCCGCCACGATCACGGTCGTCGCGGCGGAAGCCGCCGCCGGAGCCACCGCCACGGTTGTCGTCACGGCGGAAGCCGCCACCACTGGGGCGGTCATCGTCACGACGGGGCCCACGCGGCCGGTCGTCACGACGCTCGAACCCACCACCGCTCGGACGGCCACCACGGCTGTCCTCGCGCTGCTGGCCACCGCGGTAACCACCACGGTCGTCATCGCGACGAGGCCCACGAGCCTGATCACGGTCCCGGTCGTCGCGACGGAACCCACCACCCGAGCCGCCACCGCGGTTGTCGTCACGGCGGAAGCCGCCACCACTGGGGCGGTCATCGTCACGACGGGGCCCACGCGGCCGGTCGTCACGACGCTCGAACCCACCACCACTGGGACGGCCACCACGGTCATCGTCACGACGGAAACCGCCACCGGCGTTGCCACCGCGGTTGTCGTCACGACGGAACCCACCACCCGAGCCACCGCCCCGGTTGTCGTCACGACGGAACCCGCCGCCGGAGCCACCGCCCCGGTTGTCATCACGGCGGAAGCCGCCACCACTGGGGCGGTCATCGTCACGACGCGGCCCACGCGGCCGGTCGTCACGACGCTCGAACCCACCACCGCTCGGACGGCCACCACGGTCATCGTCACGACGGAAACCGCCACCGGCGTTGCCACCCCGGTTGTCATCACGACGGAACCCACCACCCGAGCCGCCACCGCGGTTGTCGTCACGACGGAACCCACCGCCGGAGCCACCACCCCGGTTGTCATCACGGCGGAACCCGCCGCCGGCCTTTCCGCCACGGTCATCACGGGGGAAGCCGCCACCACTGGGGCGGTCATCGTCGCGACGGGGCCCACGCGGCCGGTCGTCACGACGCTCGAACCCACCACCGCTCGGACGGCCACCACGGTCATCGTCACGACGGAAACCGCCACCGGCGTTGCCACCCCGGTTGTCATCACGACGGAACCCACCACCCGAGCCACCGCCCCGGTTGTCGTCACGACGCGGTCCACCGCCGGAGGCACCCCCTCGGTTGTCATCACGACGGAAGCCACCACCGGAGCCACCGCCGCGGTTGTCATCCCGACGCGGTCCGCGATCCCGGTCACGGTCCCGGTCGTCGCGGCGGAAGCCGCCACCGGTCGGCCGGCTGTCGTCGCGGCGCGGGCCGCGGTCGTTGTCACGGCGAGGCGCTGCGGAACCGGACCGGTCGTCACGACCACCGCGGAAACCGCCCCGGTCACCACCGTCCCGGCGACGCGGCTCGCGCTCCGGACGATCGTCGGGAGAGTTGGTGGACATGGGTGTGACTCCTGTCTTCGGGTACCACAGACATTCTCGCGCAGTCGACCTTCCGACGCGCTTCGACAAAAACAAAAGGACCCCTGGTCCCAGCGTGAACGCTGGGACCAGGGGTCCTTGAAAGATTGTTCGGCGGCGTCCTACTCTCCCACAGGGTCCCCCCTGCAGTACCATCGGCGCTGAAAGGCTTAGCTTCCGGGTTCGGAATGTAACCGGGCG
>NZ_JBEXSI010000061.1:0-38835 GCF_040613515.1 Streptomyces sp. NPDC006261 | reverse complement strand
GGTCGAGAAGACCGTGGACGGCTCGGTGACCCGGAGCGGGGTCACGGTCCTGGAGGGCGAGGACCGGGTCCGGGAGCTGTCCCGGATGCTGGCGGCCGGTCGACCCGCTCGGCGCGCAGCGGGAGGGGCGGCGCCTCGACGCGGGGCCCCGGCGGGCGGCTCTCCGGTGCGGCGTGGGCGTGCGAACCCGGGGCCTGGGCGTCGCGCGGGTGACCGGCGGGCGCCTGGCCCGGGGATGCGGTGACGGCCTGCGGCTGGGCGGCCCGCACCTGCGGCGGCGTCGGCGGTCCGCCGTCTGCGGGCGGCCGGTGTACGGCTCCGGGCGGCGGTACGGGGGCGGCGCCGGGCGGGGCCGCGGTGTCCGGGTCGGCCCCGAGGAGGGTCTGCGGCAGGACGAGGACCGCCTGCGTGCCGCCGTAGATGTTGCTCTGCAGGCGGACCGCGATGCCGTGGCGGCGGGCCAGGGCCGAGACGACGAACAGGCCGATCCGGCCGTCCTGGAGCAGATGGGCGACGTTGACCTGGTCGGGGTCGGAGAGCAGAGCGTTCATCCGGTTCTGCTCGTGGTCCGGCATCCCGAGGCCGCGGTCCTCCACCTCCAGCGCGAGACCGGCGGTGACGCGCTGGACGCGCAGCAGCACCTGGGTGTGCGGAGCGGAGAACACTGTGGCGTTCTCCACCAGTTCGGCCAGGAGGTGGATCACGTCGGCGACGGCGTGGCCGCGCAGGGTGCCGTCCATCGGCGGGACGAGCTTGACCCGGGGATACTGCTCCACCTCCGCGATGGCCGAGCGCAGCACTTCGGTCATGGTGACCGGGTTGCTCCACTGGCGCCGGGAGACGGCCCCGCCGAGGACGGCGAGGTTCTCCGCGTGGCGGCGGATGCGGGTGGCGAGGTGGTCGACGTGGAAGAGGCCCTTGAGCAGGTCAGGGTCCTCCACTTCGTGCTCCAGCTCGTCGAGGATCTGGATCTCGCGGTGGACGAGGGACTGCAGCCGCCGGGCGAGGTTGACGAAGACCTCGACCTTCTGTTCGTTGCCGGTGGAGCTGAAGAGCTGCGAGGCCTGGACGACGGCAGTGACCGCGGAGTCCTGGGCCCGCGCCATCTCCTGGGCGAGCAGGTCGAAGGCGTCGCCGTCAGGGGCGGGCGGTGGCGTGGGCCGCCGGGGGCCGACGGGTTCTCCGGCGCGGAGCCGCTCCACCGCCCGCTGGAGTTCGGCCTGGCCCTGGGCGCTGGCGCGGCGGAGCGTCAGCGCCCGGTCGAGCACGGCACCGGCCACGCGGTGGGCGCCGAGGTAGGCGGCCGCGACGGCGGCGACGGCCAGGGCGGCCGATCCGCCGAGTGCGGCCCACAGGCTCGGGGACGGGGCGACGGCGCCGTCGCGGATGGTGAAGATGACGGCTGCGGCGCCGCTGAGCAGGGCGGCGATGGTGGGGAGCAGCGCGGTGCGCAGCAACTGGGGGCGTATGCGGCCCTCGGGGGTGGGGTGGGTGGCACGCGGCCTGCTCGTGGCCGAGTGGGCGCGTGCGCCGGGGCGGCCGTGCCGCCCGCCCTCGCGGCGGTCCGGTCGCGCGGCGGGTGCGCGAAGTTGAGACATCAGCGTCCTCGGTACAGGGGGCACCAGGAATCGGCGTTCCTGTCGCCCCTGTCGGTGTTCATGCGGTGGCACCTACGGTGGTCGGTCCAGCTCGGGTCAGCGGTCGGGCGCCCCGCAATCCAGGAGCCCCGTTGATCACCGAGCACACACGGTAGTCGCGACCGACCTGTGCGCGACGGGCAGTTGTCGAACTTGCCCGCCATCCGTCCCGCTCTGGTATGACCTCTCGCACGGGCGCCCGATTACGCCGCATTGACGTCGAGGTGTCCACCCCCGGATCCCCGGACGGGACCACCTGGAGGATGAGCACACCAGGGCGGCTACCATATGAGCGCCGCCTAGCTCGAAAGATAAACACGTGACTGTCAATGACGACTCGTTCACCAACTGGATGCACCGCGAGGAGATCGCGGAGTCGATGATCCCGATCATCGGGAAGCTGCACCGTGAGCAGGACGTGAACGTCCTGCTGCACAGCCGCTCCCTGGTGAACAAGTCGGTGGTCAGCATCCTCAAGACCCACCGCTTCGCCCGGCAGATCGCCGGTGAGGAGCTGTCCGTCACCGAGACGATGCCGTTCCTGCGGGCTCTGACGACGCTCGACCTCGGCCCCTCCCAGATCGACATAGGCATGCTGGCCGCGACGTTCCGCGCCGACGACCGCGGCCTGACGGTGGAGGAGTTCACCGCCGAGGCCGTCGCCGGGGCGACCGGCGCCAACAAGATCGACCGCCGCGCCTCGCGCGATGTCGTCCTCTACGGCTTCGGCCGCATCGGCCGCCTCATCGCCCGTCTTCTCATCGAGAAGGCCGGTTCCGGCAACGGACTGCGGCTGCGCGCCATCGTCGTACGCAAGGGATCCGGCCAGGACATCGTCAAGCGCGCCTCACTGCTGCGGCGCGACTCGATCCACGGCCAGTTCTCCGGCACGATCACCGTCGACGAGGCGAACAGCAAGATCGTCGCCAACGGCAACGAGATCAAGGTGATCTACTCGGACGACCCGACGGCAGTGGACTACACCGAGTACGGGATCAAGGACGCCATCCTGATCGACAACACCGGCAGGTGGCGCGACCGCGAGGGGCTTTCGAAGCACCTGCGCCCCGGCATCGCCAAGGTGGTCCTGACCGCGCCGGGCAAGGGCGACGTCCCCAACATCGTCCACGGGGTCAACCACGACACGATCAAGGACGACGAGCGGATCCTGTCCTGCGCGTCCTGCACCACCAACGCGATCGTCCCGCCGCTCAAGGCGATGGCGGACGAGTACGGCGTCCTGCGCGGCCACGTGGAGACCGTCCACTCGTACACCAACGACCAGAACCTGCTGGACAACTACCACAGCTCCGACCGGCGCGGCCGCTCGGCGGCGCTCAACATGGTCATCACCGAGACCGGCGCCGCGTCGGCCGTGGCCAAGGCGCTGCCGGACCTGGACGCGCCGATCACCGGCAGCTCCATCCGCGTTCCGGTGCCGGACGTCTCGATCGCGATCCTGAGCCTGCGCCTGGGCCGGGAGACCAACCGCCAGGAGGTCCTCGACTACCTCCGCAACGTGTCGCTGGCCTCGCCACTCAAGCGCCAGATCGACTTCATCAGCGCCCCCGACGCGGTCTCCAGCGACTTCATCGGCTCGCGCCACGCCTCGATCGTCGACGCGGGCGCCACCAAGGTCGACGGCGACAACGCGATCCTCTACCTCTGGTACGACAACGAGTTCGGCTACTCGTGCCAGGTCATCCGGGTCGTCCAGCACGTCTCCGGCGTCGAGTACCCGACGTACCCGGCCCCGGCGGCCTGATTTCCGGGGGCCGTCCCTCCGGGAGGAGCGGATCGGCACCACAGCACGGCCTCACGGGCCGGCACCCCTGCCCGGGGGTGCCGGCCCGCTCGTGTTCGACCGGCCTTCGGGAAGGAATGGAAGCTGTGTCCGCACCATTCCTGGGCGCAAGGAAGCCAGATTGAGCGGCGATCGCCGAATGCGCGGCGGCTGTCGGGGTCCCCGCGACGGCTCTGCTGGTCCAGCGCGAGCAGGAGCGGGACGGCCGGAGGCCCGGGCCCCGGGGAACCGTGCCCCACGACGAATCGGCTGCTCCCGGCGGGGACGTACCGTCCGAGGCTCCGCAGCACGAGGGCCCGGCGGAGCCAGTCCCTCCGGCGGGTCCGTCCCGGACGAGAACGACCGAACGACCCTCGTCTCCGCCGCTTCCGCCTGCACGGCGCTGGTGGCCGGTCGAGGCGCCCTTCCGGCATCCGCGCGGGCCTGTGGAGTGATCAAGGGCAAGGAGACCTGCACCTCGGCGGGCGGACCCTCGCCCATGCCGCTCGCACTCACCGATGAGCGCGAACCGGCCCGTAAGCCGGCGTCGGCCGAGAGCGGCTGGAGGGGCCCCGGTCCGCCGGGAGGAAGCCGGCGCTCCCTCCTCCGGCGGTCACCGCTCCCCGGCCACATCGAGGTCCCGCCGCGCGACCGGTGCACCGCCCGGGACCGCGTCCGGTGTCGCCGTTCGCCACTGCGGGGCCGTTATCGGTGCGGAGACGGCTCGCCACCACGGGTCCACCGGGAGGGTTCCGGCGGGTTCGAAGGGTTCGCCCGGCCGGGGGAACGCCGCCGCCTGCTCGGCCTCCTCGGCGGCGTCCTTCGTCCACTCGGCGGGCTCGGCCCAGGCGTGCGGTGCGAGGTTGAAGGTCCCCCAGTGGATCGGCAGCATCATCCCGTGGGGGCGTCCGCCCTGGAGGTCCAGGTGGGCGCGCATGCCCTCGGCGGGGGTCATGTGGATGTCCGGCCAGTACTCCGAATAGGCGCCGATCTGGATCATCGTGGCGTCGAAGGGGCCGTGCTCGGCGCCGATGTCCCGGAACCCGGGGAAGTAGCCGGTGTCCCCGCTGTGGTAGATCCGGTGCTCCGGGCCGGAGACGGCCCAGGAGGCCCACAGGGTGTGCTGGTTGTTGCGCAGGCCGCGGCCGCAGAAGTGCCGCGCGGGCGTGGCGGTGAGGCTGATGCCGTCGACCTCCGCGGTCTCGTTCCAGTCGAGCTCGCGCAGCCGGCCGGGGGCCACTCCCCAGCGCTCCAGATGGGCGCCGACCCCGAGCGGCACGGCGAAGACGGTGTCCGTGGCCGCCAGCGCGCGGATCGTCGGCAGGTCGAGGTGGTCGTAGTGGTCGTGGGAGATCACCACCACGTCTACGGGTCCGAGCGTGGCAAGCGGCACCGGAACGGGGTGCAGCCGCTTGGGTCCGGCGAAGGGGAACGGGGAACACCGCTCGCCCCAGACCGGGTCGAACAGCACCCGGCGGCCGTCGATCTCGGCGAGCACGCTGGAGTGGCCCATCCAGGTCAGCCGCAACCCCGTGGCGGGCGGTGCGGCCAGATCGGCGAGGGTGGTGGCGTGGACCGGAACGCTGCCCGCCGGCGCCCTGCGGATCCGCTGCTCCTTCCGGAAGTAGATCTTGGCGAATTCCAGCGTGGACCCGGACGGCCTCGTCCGGGCACCCAGCGGGTTCTGGAACACCCCGTCGGCGAAGTTCGGCGAGCTGAGGATGCGCTGCATCCGCGCTCCTGCGGGATCGGCCCCGAAGGACTCGGAGCGCATCGAACGCAGTTTCGTACGGAAGGGGACAAAGTAGTCGGCGCCGGTCACAACATCTCCTGGGGGAGTCGGTGTCGTCTCATTATCGTCGGACTGCCCGACAGGGCGAGGAGAGGACGGTGAACGGGGCAGCGGATCCGGCCGGCGACGCCCGGCACGCGGCGGGCGGGACCCCCGTCGGGGCCCCGCCACGGTCCGGCCGGTGACGGTTCAGCCACGCGGCTGCCCGTAGACGTGCTCGATGTGCAGAGTGAGCAGCACCCGGCGGTCATCGACCATGGCCCGCCGGTAGTCCTCCCAGTCCGGGTGCTCACCGCGGACGTCGCGGTACAGCGTGATCAGGGCCTCCACCGTGGCGTCGTCCCGTTCGGCGGCGGGCGGGGTCAGCTCGGCGGTACCGTCCGCGACGGTCCAGGCCCAGCGGTCGTCGCTGGTGACGTGGTAGCTCGCGCGGGGGTCACGCCGCAGGTTGCGGGTCTTCGCCCGGCCCTCGGTGATCGACACCCGGACCACCTGCTCGTCGGGGTAGTAGGCGTGGTTGACGTTGGACAGCTGGGGGCGCCCGTCCCGCTTGAGAGTGACGAGCACTCCCCCGTCGTGCTCGCCGAAGAGGCGGAGCAGCGCTTCCTGAGCCGGTTCGAATGACGTCATGAACGGTCCAACGTGCTTCTCCCCCCGAGGATTCCGGTCCGGAGGCTCCCGCGGGAGGTGTCACGTCCGGGTGCCGCCGTCGCGTCATCGCGGTGGCGGCGAAATCTCCGGTGACCGGCAGTGACCGGCGCATTGACTAGGGTGGTCGCGTGGCAAGAGTCCGGTTGAACGTGGCGGAACGGCGCGAGGAGCTGCTGAAGGCGACGGTCGAGCAGATCGAGATCCGCGGGGCCTCCTCCGTGCGGATCGCCGATGTGGCGTCCGCTCTGGGGGTGAGCAACGCGCTGGTGCTCTACCACTTCTCGACCAAGGAGAAGCTGGTCGCCGCCGCCTTCGGGTACGCGGCCGAGGCCGATCTCGCCCATCTGCGCAAGCTGCTGGCCCGGCGCACCTCCGCCGTACGGCGTCTGCGGGCAGCCGTGCGGTGGTACGCGCCGACCGGGCAGGCCAAGGGGTGGCGGCTGTGGATCGAGGGCTGGGCGGCCTCCCTGCGGGAGCCCGCCCTGCGCGAGGTCGCGGGCGATCTCGACCGGCGGTGGAAGGCGGAACTGGCCGAGGTCATCGCGGAGGGCGCCGCCGCCGGTGAGTTCCGCTGCGAGGATCCGGAGTCGGCGGCCTGGCGGCTGACCGCCCTGCTGGACGGACTGGCCGTGCAGATGACGTCGTACGCGGGTCCGCTCTCCCGGTCCACGATGCTGCGCTGGACCGACGACGCGCTCGCCCGCGAGCTGGGCCTCGACCACGCCGCGCTGACCGGCTGACACGTCAGGTGTGGCGCACCGTGGCGTAGGCGGTGCCGTCCAGCCCGAACGCCAAGGCGCCACTTCGGCAAGGCGGAGCTGGGCAATCTCGACGACGGCAGCTACCGCCGGGCGCTTCGCCCGCGGGCCTGCCCGCTGGCCGTGTGCGACTGCCACATCGGCTACGTCCGCCTGGAGACGCCGCTGTACGACGTGTGCGCGGGCGGCGCCCCGGAGCGGGTACCCGCCGGGTCCGGCGCGTGCGCGCCGACCGGGCCCGTCACCTCGGGCCCGTCCCGGCGTACGCTCCCGCTGCTGGAGCTCTGACCCACTACAGCGGCAGCAGGTCCGGCCGCTTCGCCTCGACATGGTCGCCCGACGACTCGCCGCGCAGCCGCCGGCCGATCCACGGCACGAGGTACTCCCGCGCCCACTGGATGTTGTCGCGCCGCTCGTCGAAGGGGCTGCGCTGGGCCTGCGGCGGCCAGGGCTGGTCCGGCTCGGCCGGCACGTCGTGGCCGAGGACCTGGGCGGCGCGCAGCGCGACGCGGGTGTGGCCCTCGGGCGACAGGTGGAGCCGATCGGCGTCCCACGCACGCCGGTCCTGGACCGAGCGCAGCGACCACAGGTCGAGCACGGGGCAGTGGTAGCGGTCGGCGATCGCCCGGAGATGGACGTTGTACGTGGCGATCTTGCCGCGCATGTGGCGCAGCACCGGAACGCCCCGGGTGTCGAAGCCGGTGGTGACCATGACGGTGCCGACCGCCTGGGTCAGGTCCGCGACGGCCCGCTCGAAGCGCTCGGCGAGATCGTCGGGGTCGGTGCCGGGCCGGATGATGTCGTTGCCGCCCGCGCAGAAGCTGACCAGGTCGGGGGCCAGTTCCTTGGCGCGGGGAAGCTGCTCCTCGACGATCTGGTCGAGGAGGCGTCCGCGTACGGCGAGATTGGCGTAACGGAAATTGCCGTGCCGGGTCTCGTCCGGGTTCGTCGCCGCGTCGGGGGGCGGGAGCCGGTCGGCGAGCAGAACCGCGAACCGGTCCGCCCAGCCGACGAAGGTGCCGTCGGGGCCGGGATCGCCGACGCCCTCCGTGAAACTGTCCCCGATCGCCGCGTACGACCCGATGGTGTTCTGCTGCTTGGTTCTCGAATCGTCTGCCACGAGCACATATCCTGCACCGTTCAATGTGACCTACGCGACCGTAATACGGGGTTGACGGGTGGTGAGATAGACCACCCGGTCAGATTTCGGTAAAGCCGGAATAAGCGGAGGGGCGGTGCGCCGCCGCGCACCGCCCCTCGATCACTTCCGGTAGCCCTCGGGTCAGAGGGAGACGCCGTGCTGGCGCAGGTAGGCGACCGGGTCGACGTCCGAGCCGTAGCCCGGACCGGTGCGGACCTCGAAGTGGAGGTGCGGGCCGGTGGAGTTTCCGGTGGAGCCGGAGAGGCCGATCTGCTGGCCGCCGGTGACGGTCTGGCCGGCGGAGACACTCAGCGAGGACTGGTGGGCGTACTGGGAGTACATGCCGTCCTCGTGCTGGATGACGACCTCGTTGCCGTACGAACCGCTCCAGCCGGCCGAGACCACGGTGCCCGGGCCGATGGCGCGGATGGGCGTGCCGGAGGCGGCCTGGAAGTCCGAGCCGGTGTGGTAGCCGCTGGACCAGCTGGAGCCGGAAGCCCGGTACGGGGTGGTGACGTTGGCGTGGTCCAGCGGGGCGGTCCAGCCGGAGCCGGTGGACTGCGAGGAGCCGGTCTGCGCGGAGGTTCCGGCCGGAGCGGCGGCGTCGGACTCGTCGGCCGAGAGGGTGTCGCCCTTCGGGGCCTGCTCAGCCTTCTTCGGGGCGGCCTTGGGGGCGGCGGCCTTGGAGGCGGCCTTCGGGGCCGGGGCGGACTTCTTCGCCTCCGACGGGGTGGCGGAGCCGGACGCCTTGGCGCCGAGCGTCAGCTTCATGCCCGGGAAGATCAGGCCGGGGTTCTCGCCGACGGTCGAGCGGTTGTCCTGGTACAGCTTCTGCCAGCCGCCCTTGACCTGGTGCTCGGCCGCGATCTTCGCGAGGTAGTCGCCGGAGACGACGGAGTACGTCTTCGGGGCGGTCTTCGCCGTGGCGGGCGCGGCCTGCTGTGCGGTCTGCGCGGCGGCGGGGGCGGCCGCGGACCTGACGGCGGGGGCTGCCTTGTCCGCGGCGTGGGCGCCGGTGGCGCCGATCAGCGGGAGGGCGAGTACGGCGCCGCCGGTACCCGCGGCGAGGACGCCGCGGTGGATCGGGCCGGACTTGGGACGACGGTGCTTACCCTTTGCGGGCATGGGGAAGTTCCTCTCCGGCGCCTGCGAGGTGAGCTGTCGGGTTCGGGCTGGAGATGCCCGGCCGCCGGGTGGCGACTTCACCCCGAGCCGGTCCGGATCGCTCCGGGCCGGCGGCTTACCTGGTTCCCCCGCTCCTGCCGCACGTGAGTGGGTGGGTGCGAATTCCGGGCGGTGGCAGGATTAGGCGGTCCGTCCGGATTGACGGTGACCGTAAACGAGCGAGGACGACGGGAACAAGCCGTCGGTTGCACATCGGAATCATCGATTCAATTTCTCTCCGGATTTCCCGTCACCCTCCGTGGATTACGGATCTTGGCTTTCCGTACGGATCCTGGGAAATCGCCCGGGCACCGCCGCCACGGTCCGTCACGGATATGATCCCGCTCACCTACGGATCCCCATGTCCCCCATTAGCGGGGCATGTTCTGCGAAATGCACCAATACGGACACTCCACGGACACCACCCCTGACGGTCCATCAGCAGACCACCGAATTCCCCGTGCATCGATGTCGTATCGTCGCAGGAGCGCCCTCGCCGGAGAGCCGCGCCGACGCCAGAGATTCCAGGAGCCACCGTGACGCAGCAGGTGCCGCAGGTCCCGCCGACCGAGACCGCACTGACCGGAGTCCGTAACTTCCGTGACGTGGGCGGGCTTCCCACCGCGGACGGGCGGCGCACCGCCTTCGGTCGGCTCTACCGCAGCGGTCATCTGGCGCACGCCACTGCCGAGGACGCCCTCGTCCTCGGCGGGCTCGGGCTGCACACCATCTTCGACTTCCGCAACTCCGCCGACCACAAGCTCGACGGGTACGACATCGAGCTGGCCGGTGTCCGCAATGTCAGCATTCCGCTTTCCGACCCGGCCGACGGAGCCGAGTTCTGGCGGCTGGTCCGCGACGGGAACATCGAGCAGCTGCGCTCGATCCTGGCGAACGACAAGGGCACCGAGCGCATGCTCCACATGTACCGCGCGATCATCGTGGACCGCACCGCCGAGCACAGCCGGGTGCTGCACGCGCTGGCGGAGGACAGCGTGCCGGCCCTGATGCACTGCGCGGCCGGCAAGGACCGGGCGGGTCTGTCGATCGCGGTCTCGCTGCTCGCGGTCGGCGTCGAGCGCGAGGCGATCGAGGCGGACTACCTCAAGTCCAACGATCCTCACCGCCGGTACAAGGTGAAGCGCACGGACATGTCCGAGACCGGGATGTCCGCCGAGGTGATGGAGCTCCTCAACCCGCTCTTCGGGGCGCAGGCCTCCTACCTCTCGGCGGCGTTCGCGGCCATCGACGAGACGTGGGGCACGACCGACCGCTACCTGGCGGAGGGGCTGGGCATCTCCCCCGAGACCCGGGAACGCCTCCGCGAACGGCTGCTCGACGGGAGCTGACGGCTTACTCCGCGCCCGCCACCATGAAGAGCAGGTAGAGGAAGGCCGCGATCACATGGCCGACCACCAGGTAGGCGAAGAGCCGGATCACCAGACCGCGCGGCATCCGGCGCTCCTGCGAGTCCTTGGTGGTCTTCGGGCGCCTCGGGCCCAGCGGGTCGTAGTGCTCGGAATCGGACATGACGGTCCTCTCTGCCGGCCTCGCGGCCCGGTGGAACGAAGGGGTCAGCGCGCGTGGAGCGCGTTGCCGAGGCAGAGCTCGGCCGCGGGGCTCTGCAGCAGGGAGTGGACGAAGAGCAGCTCCGCCCCTGCCCGGTCCAGGGCCGCGATCCGGTGCGGTGTGAGCGAGTCGAAGTGGGCGCTGTCGCCCGGGTCCAGATCGTGCACGGTCTGCCCCAGCGCGACCCGCAGCCGCCCGCCGAGGACGTACAGCCACTCCTCACCTGGGTGCACCCGCACCAGATCGCCCTGGGCGCCGTAGGGGACCCGGACCCTCAGCGCCTGCATGGCGCGGCCGGAGCCGCCCGCCCGGCGGTACATCCAGCCATCGGCCTCGGCGCCCTCGAAGGCTCCGCCCCGGACGACCGCCTCCCGCTCGGGCGGCTTCTCGCCGAGCAGCTCGGAGACCGTCGTACCGTAGATGCGGGCGAGGCCCAGCAGCATGGGCAGCGAGGGCTGCCTGCGGCCGGTCTCCAGCCGGGACAGGTGGGCCGGGGAGAGTCCGGCCCGCTGGGCGGCGGTCTCCAGGGTGAGGCCGCGGCCGCGGCGCAGGTCGCGCAGTCGGGGTGCGACGCCGGGGAGCTCGTCGGCCGCCCCTTCGTCCGGAGGGTTCATGTCTCCATTGGGCCAGGAACTTTCCTCGCGGGCAAATATCTTGCCCCGGAGGCAAAGTCTCAGCGGTTGGCCACGGCCTGCTTGACCAGGGTCCGGCCGAAGTCCCACATCAGGCCGCCGCCGCTGTGCGCGTCGTCCATGACCTCGGTGAACGCGGCCACGAAGCGGTCCACCTCCGCCTCCCCGATGATCAGCGGCGGGATCAGCTTGATCACTTCCAGGTGGTCGCCGGAGACCTGGGTGAGGATGCGGTGCTTGCGGAGCAGCGGCACCACGACCATCTGGGCGAAGAGTCCCTTGCGGGCCGCCTGGAGCATGGTCCAGCGGCTGCGGAGCTTCAGCGAGGAGGGCCGCCCGAACTCGATGCCGATCATCAGCCCGCGCCCGCGCACCTCGTGCAGCAGCTCGTAGCGGTCCACCAGCGCGGAGAGGCGCTCCCGCAGCAGGTCGCCGGTCCGCCGGGCGTTCGCGACGGTCTCCTCGTCCTCCATCACCGTGAGCACCGCGAGCCCCGCCGCCATGGCCTGGGCGTTGGAGCCGAAGCTGGCGGAGTGGACGAGGACCCGGTCCATCGAGGAGTAGACCCTGCGGAAGATCCACTCCTTGCCGAGCGTCGCGCCGACCGGCACATAGCCGCCGGAGAGCGCCTTGGCGACGCAGACCAGGTCGGGCTCGACGCCGTCCTCGTGCTGGTAGGCGTAGAAGTCGCCGGTCCTGCCCAGACCGGTCTGCACCTCGTCGGCGATCAGGAGCGCCTTGTGCCGGTGCAACAGCTCCTGCGCCTCGCGCAGGAAGCCGGGCGGTGCGGCGTGCACGCCCTTGCCCTGGACCGGCTCGACGATCAGCGCCGCGACGTCCCCGCGCTTC
Source organism: Streptomyces sp. NPDC006261 (assembly GCF_040613515.1). Classification (NCBI taxonomy): domain Bacteria; kingdom Bacillati; phylum Actinomycetota; class Actinomycetes; order Kitasatosporales; family Streptomycetaceae; genus Streptomyces; species Streptomyces sp. NPDC006261. Next base: position 26,859 of record NZ_JBEXSI010000061.1, on the reverse strand, counting down.
AGCTCCCGGCGCAGCGCGTCCAGGTCGCCGAGCGCGATCGGGGTGTCGGGCAGCAGCGGAGCGAAGCCGTCCCGGAAGCCGCTCTCGCCGTTGACCGAGAGCGAGCCGGTCGTCAGCCCGTGGAAGGCGTGGGTGCAGTAGAGGACGCGGGGCTTGCCGGTGGCGTACCGGGCGAACTTCAGTGCCGTCTCGACCGCTTCCGTACCGCTGTTCCCGAAGAAGACGCGGTCCAGGTGCGGGCTGTGGCCGAGCAGTTTCTCGGCGAGGAGCCCGGGCAGCGGCTGGCAGTCGAACCGGGTGAGGTCGGCGAGCTGGGCGTCGAGCACGTCGTGCAGGGCCTGCCGCACGACCGGGTGGTGCCGGCCGATCCCCATCACGCCGAACCCGGCGAGCATGTCGAGGTAGTCGTTGCCCTCCGCGTCCCAGAAGTACGCGCCCTGGGCCCGCTCGTACACCTTGTCGAAGCCGAGGGTGTGCAGCATGCGCGGCAGCTGGTGGTTGAGGTGGCGCGCGTGCAGCTCGTACCGCTCGGCCCCGCGCTCCGCCAGGAGCCGTCCTAGGTCGAAGCCCTGGAGCCCGCCGTCCGTCATCGCCCGTTCTTCTCCTTGCGTTCCGTGGGTACGTTCCCCGAGGGGGCCGGAGCGACCGGCCCCCTCGCCGTCACGACGTCACCGGTTGCTGGTGATCGTCTCCCGGGCCGCGCGCAGGGATTCCTTCAGCGACCCCATGGTGGCGAGCACCGCCGTGGGCTCGTAGCCGCAGTGCGCCATGCAGTTGGCGCAGCGTGGGTCCTTGCCCCGGCCGTACTTCTCCCAGTCGGTCTCCTCGATCAGCTGGCGGTACGTCGGAACGTAGCCGTCGCTCATCAGGTAGCAGGGGCGCTGCCAGCCGAAGAGCGAGTAGTTGGGAATCGCCCACGCGGTGCACGGGAAGTCCGCCTTGCCCTCCAGGAAGTCCAGGAAGAGCGGCGAGTGGTTGAGCCGCCAGCGCGCCCGGTTGCCGCCCGCGAAGGCCTTCTTGAAGAGTTCGCGGGTCTGGTCGACGCCGAGGAAGTGCTCCTGGTCAGGTGCCTTCTCGTACGCGTAGGCGGGCGAGATCATCATCTCGTCGACCTTGAGGTCGTCGTTGAGGTAGTTGAGGACCTCGATGATGGTCTGCGGAGTGTCGGTGTTGAAGAAGGTGGAGTTGGTGGTGACGCGGAAGCCGCGCCGCTTGGCCTCCTTCATCGCCGCGACGGCCTCGTCGAAGACGCCCTCCTTGGCGACCGACTCGTCGTGCCGCTCCCGCAGTCCGTCGATGTGCACGGCGAAGGCGAAGTAGGGCGACGGAGTGAACTTGTCGAGCTTCTTGCGCATGAGCATCGCGTTGGTGCAGAGGAAGACGTACTTCTTCTTCGCGACGAGCTGGCGCACGATCTCGTCGATCTGCGGATGCATCAGCGGCTCGCCGCCGGCGATGGAGACCATGGGGGCACCGGACTCGAGCACCGCGCCCACCGCCTGGGCGACCGGCATGCGCTGCTTCAGGACACCGGCCGGGTGCTGGATCTTCCCGCACCCCTCGCAGGCGAGGTTGCAGGCGAACAACGGCTCCAGCTCGACGATCAGCGGGAACTTCTCACGCTTGCGCAGCTTCTGTTCGAAGAGATACGTCGCGACCTTGATGGACTGACGGAGCGGCATGGCCATCTGGCTCACCTCCTGGGGAGCGTTAAGGATCGGTGCCATTCGTAGAAAGCCGGAAGGACGGCACGGAGAACACGGAAGGCCGATATTCCACCGCGGACCGTGCCGATACGGACGAGCTCATGCTCTGGAGCGTCCACGACCACCCGGACGGCCGCAACCGGGCGCGGTCCGTGGCACAGGGCGGTACGCAGTGTCGCGGCGGACTCCATGTCCACCGCGATGGCCCCGGTGGCCCGCAGCGCGACCCGCTCGGGGCCGCGTACGACGTGGTCGGAGCCGGTCAGCGGGCCGGTGTGGACGGCTGAGCCGGGGGCGGCCCGGGCCAGGGCGGCGACCAGCAGCCCGGTGCCGGTGCAGGGGGTGGCGCCGTCGGCGTCCCGGGTCTCCTCGGCGACGACCAGGTCCCCGGGGTGCATCCCGGGGGAGAGGCCGGCGCAGAAGCCGGAGGCGATGACGGCGGCGTCCGGTACGCCCCCGGGGGCGAGGGCCGCCGCCACGGCCGCCTCCGCCGCCCGGGGGCCCATGCCGGTCCGCAGGACCCGCACCGGGCCCCCGGGGCGCTTGCCGCTGCGCAGGGCCAGCTGCTCGATGCCCAGCGCGCAGGCGACCAGCAGCGGCGCCTGGGGGGCTGTGGACCCCGGTGCGCCGGCCATCAGGCGCTCTTGGCCGCGCCCGTACGGTCGGCGAAGGGGTCGCCGTACACGTAGCGCCCGAGTGCGGTGAGGGGGAAGACCTGGCGGTAGAGGTGGTAGTTGATGGAGAAGTCCCAGGGAAAGCCGGTGCCGGTGAAATACGGTTCGTCCCAGGAGCCGTCGGCCTGCTGGGCCTCGGTCAGCCAGGTGACCCCGCGGACGACGGCCCGGCTGTCGCTGCGGCCCGCGGCGAGCAGGGCCAGCAGGGCCCAGGCGGTCTGGGAGGCGGTGGACTCACCGTGTCCGATCCACTTCTCCTCCGTGTACGAGCGCAGGTCCTCGCCCCAGCCCCCGTCGTCGTTCTGCACGGACTCCAGCCAGGTCACCGCCCGGCGGATCGACGGGTGCGCGGCGGGCAGTCCGGCGGCGACCAGCGCGGGCACCACCGACCCCGTCCCGTAGACGTAGTTGACGCCCCAGCGGCCGAACCAGGCCCCGCACGCCTCCTGTTCGGCGAGCAGCCACTCGATGCCCCGCCGGGTACGGGGATGGCTGCCGAGCCCCTCGACTGCGAGCATCTCCACCACGTGGCCGGTGACATCGGCCGAGGGCGGGTCGATGACCTCGCCGAAGTCGCAGAACGGCAGGCGGTTGGGGAGAGAGCTGGTGTTGTCGGCGTCGAACGCGCCCCAGGCCCCGTTGCGGGACTGCATCCCGAGGTTCCAGCGCACCCCGCGCTCGATGGCGGCTTCCAGCCGTGCGGGGTCGGGGTGGCGCACGCGGCGCAGCGCCAGGACGACTTCGGCGGTGTCGTCGATGTCCGGGTAGTTGTCGTTGTGGAACTCGAACGCCCAACCTCCGGGCGCCAGTTCAGGTTTGCGTACGGACCAGTCGCCAGGCCGGGTGATCTCCTCGGCCAGCATCCAGTCGGCGGCCTTCACGAGCGCCGGGTGGTCGGGTCTGAGTCCGCCGTCGACCAGGGCGATGGTGGCCAGGCAGGTGTCCCAGACGGGCGACTGGCAGGCCTCGACCATTCGGGCGCCGTCCTCGCGGTGGACGGCGAACCGGTCCAGCGAGGCCAGGCCCGCCTTCATCACCGGGTGGTCGAGGTCGTAGCCGAGCAGGTGCAGGGCGATGATGGAGTAGACGGCCGGTGGCTGGATACCGCCCCAGCAGCCGTCGTTCTCCTGTCGTTCGATGATCCACCGGGCCGCCACGTTCATCGCGATCCGGCGCAGCGGGCGCGGCGCGACTTTGTGGTAGAGGTGCAGCCCCTTGTCCAGCCGCTGGAACAGACCGTCCCAACTGGCCGCCGGAGCAAGCTTCCTGGGCGGATTGGGCTCGGCGGGATCGGTGTGCAGCTCGTCCAGGGCGAAGGGCGCGGGCCGCACGGGGCGCTTCGCGGAGACGATGGTCAGCGGAACGATGGTCTGGCGGGCCCAGCAGCCGAAGTCGTAGATGTTGAGCGGGACCCACGTGGGGAAGAACATCAGCTCGGGCGGGAGTTCGGGGAGGTCGTCCCACCTCCACCAGCCGAACAGGGCCAGCCAGATCCGGGTGAAGACGCGGGCGGCCGCGATGCCGCCCTGCTCCCTGATCCAGGTCGCGGCGCGCGCCATGTGCGGCTCGTCGGGGCGGTCACCGGCCAGCCGCAGGGCCACATAGGCCTCGATGGTGGCGGAGAGGTCGCTCGGTCCGCCGTAGAAGGTGTTCCAGGTGCCGTCACCGAGCTGTTCGCCGCGGATGAAGAGGGCGGCCGCCCGGGTGGTCTCCGGGTCCTGGATGCCGAGGAACTGGCGCAGGAGCAGGTCCTCGGCGTCCATCGTGACGTTGGTGGCCAGGTCGCCCTTCCACCAGCCCTGCTCGTCCTGTCTGCCGAGGAGGTGCTCCACAGAGCGTTCCGCGGCCCGCCGCGCGGCGGCGAGCACGTCGTCCGCGGCGGTGGTCGTATCGGCCGGATGTCCTGCCGGCGGCGCGAAGAGGTTCGCGGCCCCGGTGGATCCGTCGGTCGTCGCTGTCATGAGCTTCCCCTTACGTGCAGTGGTTTCTCTGCTGTGCTGGGGTCTCCGTCGGCCGGCGCCCTGGTCAGGGCGCCGGCCGGCGACTGCGAGTCATATGCGGGTGTTGATCACCGCTTCCGCACCACCACGAAGTCCGCGAGCGCGGTGAGCTGCGCCCGTACCTGATGCGGCATGTCGACACCGTGCAGCGCCTCGATGGCGACCGCGTGCTGACGACGCGCTTCCTGTGCGGTCCACTCGCGGCCGCCGGCCTCCTCGATGAGCGCCGCGCGGGCGGCGAACTCCTCTTCGGAGAAACTGTCGAAGTCGTTGCTCTTGGCGTCGGCGGCGAGCAGTTCCCCGAGCCGCTGGGAGGCCGGCCCGCCCGCGGCCAGCGCGGCGACGACCGGAAGGGACTTCTTGCGCTGGCGCAGGTCGCTCCAGGTCTGCTTGCCGGTGGCCTCCGGGTCGCCCCAGATGCCGAGCAGGTCGTCGACGGCCTGGAAGGCGAGGCCGAGGTGGTAGCCGTACGTCTCCAGGGTGTCGGCGGTGCGGTCGTCGGCGCCTCCGAGCACCGCCCCGATGGAGACCGCGCAGGCCAGCAGGGCGCCGGTCTTGTTGCCCTCCATCTCCAGGCACTCCTCGACGGTGACCCGCTCGCGGTGCTCGTAGGAGATGTCCTGGGCCTGCCCGTCGATGAGCTTGCGGGTGGCCGAGGTCAGCCGTCGGGCCGCGCGGCCCGCCTCGACCGTGCCGAGCTCCAGCAGGACGTCGTAGGCCAGCGCGAAGAGCGCGTCACCGACCAGGATCGCCTGGGCGGGGCCGTGCACCTTCCATACGGTGTCGCGGTGGCGGCGCTGCTCGTCGCCGTCCATCAGGTCGTCGTGCAGCAGCGAGAAGTTGTGCACGAGTTCGACGGCAACGGCGCCGGGGACTCCCGCTTCGGCGGGGGCGCCCGCCGCTTCGGCCGACAGCAGGGCGAGCGCGGGGCGCACGGCCTTGCCGCCGTCGCCGTCCGAGGGCCGTCCCTCGGCGTCGATCCAGCCGAAGTGGTAGGCCGCGACGGTGTCCATGGGCGGCGCCAGCCGGTCCACGGCAGCCCGCAGCACCGGCGCTGACAGGGCTCGTCCGCGCTCCAGAAGCGCGGTGACGTCCGTGGTCTGCGCCACGGTGTCGGAAGCCGGATTCGCCGGGGTCACTGACTCTCCTCTTGTTCCGGTGGTACTGCTCATGCCGCCTCCTGCAGCGGATGTCCATGGGGGCGGCCGAGGTCGTGGAGGGCCGCGTCGGCGGCCTGGAAGCCGCTGCGCACGGCCCCCTCCATCGTCGCGGGCCAGCCGGTGGCGGTCCAGGCGCCCGACAGCTGCAGTCCGGGCAGCCGCGTACGGGGGCCCGGGCGCAGCCGGCCGACACCCGGGGCGGGCGCGAAGGTGGCGGTGCGCTCGCGGGTGACGAAGAAGTCCCGGATGCCCGCACCACGTGCGGCGGGCAGGAGCCTCTCCAGCTCGGGCAGGTAGCGGGTCCTCAGCTCGGCGACGGGCAGGTCGATCTCGTCCTGGGCGGCGGACTGGGAGACCGCCAGATACTGCCCGGGGCCCTTCAGCCCCGAGGAGTGGGTGCGGTCGAAGACCCACTGGACCGGGGAGCCGATCGCGGCGAAGAAGGGGCGGCGCAGCACCTTGCGGTCGTAGACGACGTGCACGTTGAGGATGGGCGCGTTGTCGATGTCGAGGAGCAGGTCCGGCTCGTCCAGGGCGCCCGCGGGCAGCAGATCGTGGGTCTCGTGCTGCGGTACGGCGAGGACGACGGTGTCGGCGGTGATCCGCTCCCCCGCGCTCTCGACACTCCAGCGGCCGTCCTCGGTACGGGTCAGGGACCCTGCCTTGGCGCGCAGCTCGGTGCGGACGCCCGCGGTGTCCAGGGCCTTGCGGGCGAGGGTGTCGTGCAGCTCGCCGAGCGGCACGGTGGCCCAGCCGATGTCGGCGGCACCGGGCTCGGAGAGCAGGCCGGTCTTGAAGACCTTGGCGGCCAGTGCCATGGAGGCGTTGGGTGCGGTGGCGTTGAGGGTGGCGACGCCGACGAGGTCCCAGAGCGCCTCGATGGCGCGCTCGGACTGGCCGTGCTGCCGCAGCCAGGTGGCGAAGTCGACGCGGTCGAGGGCCGGGTCGGCGGGGTCGAGGCGGCCGAGGGCGAGGGCGGCACGGCCGACGTTCGCCTTCTCCCCGAGGGAGAGGTGCGGGTACGCGGCGAGGCCGCCGGCGAGGTGCAGCGGCACGGGCAGGCCGGTGCGGCGCAGCCGTCCGAGGCGAGGTCCGGCGGACCGGCCGACGTCCAGGACGGGGACGTCCAGGCGGTCCTGGAGGGGGGCGAGGTGGGCACCCTCGACGCGGTCGAGGAACCAGCGGTAGCCGGTGCAGCAGCGCAGGTAGACGTGCTGGCCGTTGTCGACGGTGAGGTCGCCGCGCTGGAAGGAGAAGGCGAGGCCGCCGAGGCGGGGCCGCCCTTCCAGCAGGGTCACGTCCAGCCCGGCGTCGGCGAGGCGGAGGGCCGCCGTGATGCCGGCGAGGCCCCCTCCGACGACGACCGCGACGGGGCGCGGGCTCTCGTCGCTCATGCCCGCCCCCCTCGCCGGGTCGTCACCGATCGCCGGGGACCCGGCAGGAATCGTCGCAGTCGTGGACGCGTGGGGCCACCGGAGGGTTGACCGGGCGCCGGGCACGCCGGAACGCATCAGGCCCGCCCCCTGGTGGTCAGCCGCGAGATATGGCGGGCGTCCAGACCGGAGAGGCCGCGCACCGCGACGTACGCCTTCTCGTGGCCTGGCAGCGAGACCCGGCCGCGCAGCACGGCCTCGGGGTCGCGCTCGATCCGGTCCAGGAGGCGGCGGTAGATCCCGGCCATGGCGGCGACGCAGGCGCCGCTGCGGCGGTCGAGCATCGGCAGGAGTCGGTACCCCTCGGCGAACAGGGCCCGGGCCCGGCGCACCTCGAAGTGGACGAGGCCCGAGAAGTCGGAGCCGGGCGGCGGGGTGGCCCGGTGGAAGCCGGCGGAGCAGCCGAACTTGGCCAGGTCGTCGGCGGGGAGGTAGGTGCGCCCGTTGGCGGCGTCCTCGCGCACGTCGCGCAGGATGTTGGTGAGCTGGAGGGCGAGGCCGAGGGTGTCGGCGTACTCGGAGGCCCGCTCGGCGCCGGGTGCGCCCGGTTCCGTACCGAAGACGCCGAGGCTGAGGCGCCCGATGGCCCCGGCGACACAGCGGCAGTAGGTCTTCAGGTCGTCCCAGGTCTCGTACGTGGCGCCGCGGACGTCCATGAGGACGCCGTCGATCAGCTCGTCGAGACCGTCCAGCGGGAGCGGGAAGCGCCGGGCGGCGTCGGCGAGGGCGACGGCCACCGGGTCGGTGTCGTCCTCCTCGACCTTGCCGTGCCGGATCCGGTCGAGCAGCTCACGGGCGCTCTCCAGCCGGGTCCGCTTGGTCGCCGGGTCCAGCGCGCCGTCGCCGATGTCGTCGACGCGACGGGAGAAGGCGTACAGCGCCGACATGGCCTGCCGCTTCTCGTACGGCAGCAGCCTGATGCCGTAGGCGAAGTTCCGGGCCTGCTGTCCGGTGACGGCCTCGCAGTAACTGTATGCGGCCTGCACCGGCGGCGACATGTACGTCGTCTGTCCCTCCACGGTCCGGCTCACCCCTCTCTACGCGCTCTTCGCAGGACGACTGCGACTTCGCGCAGCATGCTGGGCTTGGTGGGCCTGGGCGGCCCGGGCAGTACGTCGAATCCGGCGGCCGAGACCGCCGCGAGGGCGGAGCGCCCGCCGCCGACGAATCCGGCGAGGAGGAGCCTCAGTCTGCCGTTGACGCTCCCCACCAGCGGGATGCCGTCAAGCAGCAGCTCGCTCGCGCGTTCGGATTCGTACGCGATCAGGGCACGGACCGAGGCGCCCGCGGACGGCCGGGCCAGGTCGGCCTCGGTGACCCGGAAGCGGTCCATGTCCTCGGCGGGCAGATAGATCCGGTCGCGTGCGAGGTCCTCGGCCACGTCCTGGAGGTGCTCGACGATCTGGAGCGCGGTGCAGACCGCGTCCGAGAGGCGCACGCGTTCGGGGCTCGTGGTGCCGGTCAGGGCGAGGACCAGGCGGCCGACCGGGTTGGCGGAGAGCTCGCAGTAGGCGGCGAGCTCTCCGTAGGTGGCGTAGCGGCGGACCTTCTGGTCCTGCCGGTTGGCCTCGATCAGGCCGAGGAAGGGTTCGGGGGTGAGCGCGCGGCGCCGCACGGTGGGGCGCAGGGCGCGCAGCAGGGGGTGGTGCGGCTCCTGGCCGGTGGTGGCGAAGACCCGGTGCAGGTCGGTCTCGAAGGCGTCGAGCATGGCGAGCCGGTCGTCGCTCTGGTCCGGCTCCAGGCCCAGGTGGCGGGCGTCGGCTCCGCCGGGGGCGAGGTCGCCGTCGCCGATGTCGTCGACGAGCCGGGCGTAGCCGTAGACCGCCATCAGGTCGTCGCGCCAGGCGCGGGGCAGGAAGAAGGGGGCCACGGGAAAGTTCTCGTCCGCGGCCTTGCCGAGCGTGGCGTCACCGGTGCGCGCCTGTGGGGTCGAGGTCACTGCGGACCGCCCGGCGCGGGGACGGCGAAACCACGTCGGAGCTGGAGATTTTCCGTCATTGCCGTCACATCTCCCGTTCTACACTGCTGACCCAAAGCATCCCTTTTCGGACACGCCGCTCATTCTTCCGAGTGCACTGCGGCACAGCGGGCGGAGCGCCGGGGGCGTATCGCCCTACTTGCCATGAATCAGCACCGCTACAGCTTACGTTGCACAGCTCACAGAGGTGCGCCGGGGTGGAGCGCCCGCGGCGCGGACACCGCACCGTCCGTCAACCTTGCTCGTACGGGGGTGGATTGACGTCATCCGTCGGGAGGAGATCACCCCCCGAGGCCTACTGCGGGTGGCCTCCATCGCCCCGGCACCGCCCCGGACACCGCTGCGGCCCCCGCCGGAAGCGGTCCGGCGGAGGCCACGGGTGGCTGGGAAGCTACTTGCCCGTCTCGCGTTCGTACGCCTTGAGGACTTCCTCGGTGGGGCCGTCCATCAGGAGCTCACCCTTCTCCAGCCAGAGCGCCCGGTCGCAGGTGTCCCTGATCGACTTGTTGTTGTGGCTGACCAGGAAGACGGTGCCCGCCTCCTTCCGGAGTTCGCGGATCCGCGCCTCGGAGCGGATGCGGAACTTGCGGTCACCGGTGGCCAGCGCCTCGTCGATCATGAGGACGTCGTGGTTCTTGGCCGCGGCGATGGAGAAGCGCAGGCGCGCCGCCATGCCGGAGGAGTACGTACGCATCGGCAGGGTGATGAAGTCACCCTTCTCGTTGATGCCGGAGAAGTCCACGATCTCGTCGTAGCGCTCGCGGATCTCGTCCCGGGTCATGCCCATGGCCAGGCCGCCCAGCACCACGTTGCGCTCGCCGGTGAGGTCGCTCATCAGCGCCGCGTTCACACCGAGCAGCGAGGGCTGGCCGTCCGTGTAGACGCGGCCGGACTCGGTCGGCAGCAGGCCCGCGATGGCCCGCAGCAGCGTCGACTTCCCGGAGCCGTTGGTGCCGATGAGGCCGATGGCCTCGCCGCGGTAGGCCGTGAAGGAGACGCCGCGTACGGCGTGCACCTTTCTGACCCCGCGCGGCTCGCCCTTGCCGCGGCGCATCATGCGGCTCAGCGCCGCGGTGGCGCTGCCCCGGCCGCCGCCGGTGCCGTTGACCCGGTAGACGATGTGGACATCGTCGGCGATGACCGTGGGAATCCGTCCCTGCGTGTTGTCCTCAGCCACGGCCGTACCGTTCCTCTGCCTTCCAGAAGTACACGAATCCCACGGCGCCCAGCAGGACGGCCCAGCCGAGGCCCACTGCCCAGACGTGGTCCGGCAGGTTCTCGGAGCCGTAGCCGTCGATCAGCGCGAAGCGGACCAGGTCCATGTAGATGGCCGCCGGGTTGTACTGCAGCACGTCGGCGATCCACGCCGGTTTGTCCTGGAGCATCACCGGGATGGAGAACATGACGCCCGAGGCGTACATCCAGGTCCGCGTGATGAACGGCATGAGCTGCGCGAGGTCGGGGGTCTTGGAGCCGAGCCGTGCCATGACGAGGGCCAGGCCGGTGTTGAAGAAGAACTGGAGAACAAGGGCGGGGATCACCAGGAGCCACGACAGCGAGGGGTAGCTGCCGAAGATGACGACGACCGAGAGCAGCACGACCATCGAGTACATCAGCTGCTGGAGCTGCTGGAGCGAGAAGGAGATGGGCAGCGAGGCCCGGGGGAAGTGGAGGGCCCGGACCAGTCCGAGGTTGCCGGAGATGGAGCGGACGCCCGCCATCACCGAGCTCTGGGTGAAAGTGAAGACGAAGACGCCCGTGACGAGGAACGGCACGAAGACGTCCTCGGGAATGCCCTTCCTGGTCCCCAGGATCAGACCGAAGATCAGGTAATAGACAGCAGCATTCAGGAGAGGGGTGACCACCTGCCACAGCTGGCCGAGTTTGGCCTGACTGTACTGAGCGGTCAGCTTCGCCCGGGAGAAGGCCAGGATGAAGTGGCGACGGCCCCAGAGCTGTCGCAGGTAGGCGAACAGCCCCGGCCGGGCGCCGCTCACGGTCAGGCCGTACTTGGCGGCCAGCTGGGCCGCGCCGAGGCCCTCGTCGGCGGACGGCGGGGCCCCGAGGGCAACCCCACCGTCGTGGGTCGTGTCACTCACAAGTTGAAACTCTCGTCTTCACGCGCAACCAGTCGCGGGCGCGGCTCAGGCGGACAGGTCCCGGAAAGAAAATACGCCTCATGCTCTCAGAGGAAAGCTTCTCAGATGACGGGAGGTCGTCCCAGCCTCGTCAGCCGCCACACCGTACGCCACTTCATCGGGCGGCGCGGTCCGCAGGGCGTCGCCCAGCCTTCCCGGAAGCCGCCCAACCACGCCTTCAGGGCGGGCGGCGACGGGCGCCTGACCAGGGTCAGCAGCAGCCAGACCCCCGGATAGAGGGGGACCAGCGGGGCGGGCAGGTTCCGGCGGGCCAGCCAGACCCGGTTGCGGGCCACCATGCGGTGGTGGATCGCGTGCCGGGAAGGGGCCGTGGTGGGGTGGTTGAGGACCATGTCCGCGCGGTAGTCGATCATCCAGCCCGCGTCCAGCGCCCGCCAGGCGAGATCCGTCTCCTCGTGGGCGTAGAAGAACTGCTCCGGCAGGGGGCCGGCCTCGGCGAGGACCCGGGTGCGTACGGCGTTGGCGCCGCCGAGGAAGGTCGTCACGCGCGAGGAGCGCATCGGGTCGGCCGCCCGGAGCCGGGGCACATGGCGGCGCTGGGTGGCGCCCGTGTCCGGGTCGGTGATCCGGAAGGTGATGATGCCGAGCTTCGGGTCCGCCCCGAACGCCTGCCGGCAGAGCTCGGCGGTGTCCCGGTTCGGGAGCAGCCCGTCATCGTCGAGGAAGAGGAGGGCGTCCACATCCGCGCCGGAGGGACCGAACGCCTCGATGCCGACGTTGCGGCCGCCGGGGATTCCGAGGTTCTTGGGCAGTTCCACGGTCCGTACACCGGCCGGCACGGACCCCACCGGGGCTCCGTTGCCGACCACCACGACCTCGATCCGGTCGCCTTCCTGCGCGATGACCGAATCGAGGAGGGCGCGGAGCTCGTCGGGGCGGTCGCCCATGGTGATGATCACCGCGCCCAGTTTCATGGGAGAGGTCACTTCAGCCTGCTGGACGCCAGGACGGAGACCAGGTGCAGCAGGGTCTGCAGCAGCGCGATGCCGGCCAGGACGGCAGTGGCCAGGCGGGTGTAGAAGAGGTCGCCGCCGATCGCGTCCAGGATCGCCACCAGCAGGATCAGCAGCGAGGCCTCGATCCCGAGGATCAGCCGGTGGAACTTGAGCGCCCCGGCCGCCCGGCGGGCCAGCGCCATGCCGGAGGAGCGGGGCTCGGACGCCGCCTCCTTCACGGGCGGCAGCCCGCCCTGGTGGCGGGCGACGCCGACCAGGTCCGTCTCGGCCTTGATCAGGATCGCGCCGAGCGCGGCAAGGGTCCCGAGGAACGCCCAGAGCCAGTCGATCCGGCCCTCGCCCCAGATGTCGGCGGCGCGCAGGCCGAGGCCGACGAGCACCGCCGCGTCGCACAGGTAGGCGGCGATCCGGTCCAGGTAGACGCCGCTGAGCGAGTACTGCTTCTTCCAGCGGGCCAGTTCGCCGTCCACACAGTCGAACAGCAGGTAGAGCTGGACCATCAGCACGCCGAGCAGGGCGCCCGGTATGCCCGGCACCAGCAGGGCCGGGGCTGCCAGGACTCCGGCCAGTGTCATCACGTACGTGACCTGGTTCGGGGTGACCCGGGTGTTCACCAGATAGCGGTCCACCCGCAGGGAGATCTCGCGCATGTACATGCGGCCGGCCCAGTGCTCGCCGCTGCGCCGGTCCTTCACTCCCGGAGGGTGCACGACCGGACGGAGTTCAGCTACTGATGGTCGAGGCATAGTCGGCGTACGCGTCCCTGATCTGGTCGGTGGACAGGTTGAGGTGTTCCAGGACGGTGAAGCGCCCCGGTCGTGTCTGCGGCGCGTAGTCGACGGCCCGGACGAAATCGTCGACACTGAAGCCGATCTCCTGGGGCAGCACCGGCAGACCGTGGCGGCGCAGTGTCGAAGCCATCAGGAGGGCCTCCTGGCGGGCACCGCGCAGATGCATGGCGAAGCAGGCGCCGAGGCCGACCTGCTCACCGTGGCTGGCGGCCCGCTGGGGGTACAGCAGGTCGAAGGCGTGGTTGATCTCGTGGCAGGCACCGGAGGCCGGACGGGAGTCGCCCGCGACCGACATCGAGATGCCGGTCAGCACGAGCCCCTCGGCCAGCACCTTGAGGAAGGCGTCGTCGCCGACCCCGCCGGGGTGGCGCAGCACGGCCTCGCCGGCCTGGCGGGCCATGGCGGCCGCGAGACCGTCGATCTCGTCGCCCTTGACCTCGTGGGCCAGCTCCCAGTCGGCGACGCAGGAGATGTTCGAGACGGCGTCACCGATACCGGAACGGACGTACCGGGCGGGCGCCTCGCGGATCACGTCGAGGTCGATGACCACGGCGATCGGGGTGGGTACTCCGTAGGAGCCGCGTCCGTTGTCATTGTCCAGCGTGGCGACCGGTGAGCACAGGCCGTCGTGCGAGAGGTTCGTCGCGACGGCGACCATGGGCAGCCCGACCCGCGCCGCGGCGTACTTCGCCACGTCGATGATCTTGCCGCCGCCGAGGCCGACCACCGCGTCGTACCGGGTGCCCTTGATGTCGTCGGCGAGCTTCACCGCCGAGTCGATCGTGCCGTCGGAGACGGCGTACCAGTCGGCACCCGGCAGGACCGGGGCGAGCCGCTCCCGCAGGACGCGCCCGGAGCCGTCGCTGATCGCGATGGCGAGCTTGCCCGAGGAGGAGATCCGCTGATCGGCCAGGAGACCCGCCAGATCGTCCATGGCGCCGCGCCGGATGTCGACGACCACCGGGGACGGAATGAGCCGGGTCAGTACTGGCACGCGATCTCCCGGCCCTTCTTCAGGTCGTCGTGGTTGTCGATCTCGACCCAGGTCACGGTGCCGATGGGGGCCACGTCGACGGTGAAGCCGCGGTTCACGAGCTCCTGGTAGCCGTCCTCGTAGTAGAGGTCGGGGTCGCGCTCGAAGGTGGTCTTCAGCGCGTCCGCGAGCTCCTCGGCGGCCTCGGGCTCGATCAGGGTGACGCCGATGTACTCACCGGTGGCGGTGGCCGGGTCCATCAGCTTGGTGATGCGCTGGACGCCCTTGCCCTCCTCGGTGATGACCTTCATCTCCTCGTCGGCGAGGCTCTTCTCGGTGTCCAGGGCGAGGATGATCTTCTGGCCCTTGCCGCGGGCGTCCAGAAGGGTCCTCTCGACGGAGACCGGGTGCACGGTGTCGCCGTTGGCGAGGATCACGCCGCGCTTTATGACGTCACGGGCGCACCACAGGGAGTAGGCGTTGTTCCACTCCTCGGCCTTGTCGTTGTCGATGAGCGTGAGGGTGACGCCGTAGGTCGCCTCCAGCTCGGCCTTGCGGGCGTAGACGGCCTCCTTGCGGTAGCCGACGACGATCGCGACCTCGGTGAGTCCGACTTCGGCGAAGTTGGCGAGCGTGAGATCGAGGACCGTCTTGTCACCGTCGACCGGGACGAGCGCCTTGGGGAGCGTGTCCGTGTAGGGGCGCAGACGTCGTCCTGCACCGGCTGCCAGTACGAGGCCGATCATGCGAGTTCTCCTTCGTCGTGTACGGCGGGGGCCGAGGAGGACACCCAGAAACGGATGGACTCCACGAGCACCACCAGAGCCACGGCCACCGCGAGGGCGGTGAGAGCCATGGTGAAACCTGAGGTGTGGGTGAATACGGCGGCGAGAACGGCCACCAGTGCCGTACGGCCCTCGTGGCCACCGATCGTCCGCACCAGCCACTGAGGCGGTGCGCCGGTGCCGCCGCGAATTCGGTAGACCGTGTCGTAGTGATGGTAGGCGAGGGCCGAGACGAGCCCGAAGGCCGCCGGAACGGCGTGGGGGACGTCGCTGCGGGCGGCCAGCACGAGGATCGTGACGTACTCCGCGGCCCGGAAGAACGGCGGCACCAGCCAGTCGAGCGCCCTCCTGAGAGGTCGGGCCACGGCGAAGCCGGAGAGCAGGACGTGGACCGCCGCCGCGACGACGGTGAGCCAGCTGCCGTACGGGAGGAAGAGCGCGGCGCCGACCATCACGAAGGTCCCGATGAGGGCGGCAGCCGGGGCCGTCAGCGCTCTCTTCGGACCGCGGACGAGGGAGGCGACGGCCTGGGCCAGGGGGCCCGAATCGGCGAGGTCCGCCAGCGCCCGTGCCGCGCGCTCGGTGCGTCTGGCCTTGCGGGTCACCGAGCGCAGGAGGCGGCCCACCAGGGTGTAGCAGGCGGCCAGGGCACAGCCGACGAGCAGGGCGTAGAAGACGGTACGGGGTGTGGTGAGCGCGGTGAGCACGGCGATCATGGCCCAGCGTTCGCCGATCGGCAGAACGATTATCCGCCGCACCCACACCGTCCAGCCGACGTTGTCGAGCGTGGCGGAGAGGGCGGCGGTGGGGCTGGTGTTGGCGACCGAGTCGTGGTTGGCCTCGTTGAACGAGAAGTCCACGACATGGCGGCAGGCCTGGAGGACCATCGCGCCGAGCGCCAGGACCCATACGTCGTCACCGCCGCGGGCGGCGCCGATGGCGAGCCCGGCGTAGTAGGCGTACTCCTTGGCCCGGTCGAACGTGGCGTCCAGCCAGGCGCCCATCGTCGAGTACTGCAGCGAGTAGCGGGCGAGCTGCCCGTCGGTGCAGTCCAGGACGAAGGAGACCAGGAGCAGGATCCCTGCGGCGACATAGCCGCCCCGGGTGCCGGTCGCCGCGCTGCCCGCCGCGATGAGCGCGGTGATCAGAGAGGCGGTGGTGATCTGGTTCGGGGTGAGGCCCCGGCGGGCGCACCAGCGGGCGATGTAGCGGGAGTAGGGGCTGATGCAGAAGGTGGTGAAGAAGCCGTCGCGGGACTTGACCGCACTGCGCAGCCGTACCGCCTCGTCGTCGACCGAGGCGACCTCGGCCACGGCCGCGGCCTGCTGCTGGAGGTCGGTGGGGACGGCGGCGACGAGCGAGCCGAGGACGGGGCGCTGTACGGCGACGCCCTCGGCCTCCAGCGCGACGGCGATGCGGCCGGGGACGGTGCGGTCCTCGGGTGCCGGCTCGGTGTCCGGGTCGGCGATGGGAGCGCCCGCGCCGACCGCGGCCGTGGTGCGGTGCAGCGCGCGCAGCAGCGCCGGCCGGGCCTCGGGCCGGGCGGTGAGCGCACCGGGGACGGTGGCGGCGGCGAAGCGCGGGTCGGTCAGTCCGAGCCGCAGCGCGTGGACGTGGCCCACGAAGCGCGGGTCGACGAGGGCGACCCTGCGCTCGGCCGGGACGGCGGTGAGGAGTGCTGCGGCGTCACCGGCGTCGGCGGCACTCAGCACGTCGAAGCCCAGGGCCCTCAGATCGTCCGCGAGCGACGACCCGGGTACCGGCGTACCGGTGAGGATGGCGGTCGACAGACGAACTCACTCCTTGGCACTGACGGTGGACGACGCTCGGCAGCACGGCCACGAGGCGGGCCGGCGGCATGTCGGCTGAGGCTATCGGATGAACGGAAGGCCGAGTTCACCACCCGTTTGCGCGCTGTCCGGGTGGACGGGGTCGTGCCGGTTCCGTGTCCGATCATCATCATCGATCGGTGCCCCGGCCCACAAACCACCGGTCGGACCGGGCGGGCGCGAGGCTTAGGCTGACGGTCATGACGTGGCTGATCACAGGCGGAGCGGGATACATCGGGGCGCACGTGGCGCGGGCCATGGTGGCGGCGGGTGAGCGGGTCGTGGTGCTCGACGACCGCTCGACGGGCGTCGTGGGCCGGCTGCCGGACGCCGTCCCGCTGGTGGACGGCTCGGCCGCGGACCGGGCGCTGCTGGACCGGGTGCTCGCCGAGCACGCGGTGAGCGGTGTGGTGCATCTCGCGGCGAAGAAGCAGGTCGGCGAGTCCGTGGAGCAGCCCCTGCTGTACTACCGGGAGAACGTCGCCGGGCTGACCGTGCTGCTGGAGGCCGTGGTCGCGGCGGGCGTGCGGCGCTTCCTCTTCTCCTCCTCGGCAGCCGTCTACGGCGTACCGGATGTGGACCTCATCACCGAGGAGACGCCCTGCCTGCCGATCAACCCGTACGGTGAGACCAAGCTCGCCGGGGAGTGGCTGGTGCGGGCGACGGGGAAGGCGCACGGGATCTCCACCGCCTGTCTGCGGTACTTCAACGTGGCGGGCGCGGCCGAGCCGGGCCTGGCGGACACCGGGGTCTTCAACATCGTCCCGATGGTCTTCGACCGGCTGACGCGCGGTGACGCGCCCCGGATCTTCGGCGACGACTACCCCACGCCCGACGGCACCTGTGTCCGTGACTACATCCACGTCGCCGACCTGGCCGACGCTCATCTCGCCGTGGCGCGGAAGCTGGGCGTGCGGGAGGGCGGCGATCTGACGCTGAACGTCGGCCGGGGCGAGGGCGTCTCGGTACGGGAGCTGATCGACGTGATCCGCGAGGTGTCCGGGCACCCGGTGGAGCCGGTGGTGGAGCCGCGCCGTCCGGGGGACGCGGCGAAGGCTGTGGCCTCGGACGCCCGGATGGTGCGGGAGCTGGGGTGGACGGCCCGCCGGGACGTCCGTTCGATGGTGGAGTCGGCCTGGGAGGGGTGGCGCCTCCACCACCCGGAGGCGCGGGCAGACGCCCGTAAGTGATCACGTCAGTGCCCTGACCTGCGGAACGTTTCCGCAGGTCAGGGCATATGACAACGGTGTTCAGTACCGTGTTGCCCGATACCCCCCACCCGTAGTTCACTGGCGTCGTCGGGCGGTTTCGCCGACGCTGTCGCACGGACACCGGAGGCGTTTCGCATGGGGGCTGGCCACGATCACGGGCACACATACGGCGGGCCGCCCCCGACGGGCACGGCTGCCGCCGCGTACCGGGGCAGGCTCCGGGTCGCCCTGGGAATCACCCTGAGCGTGATGGTCCTGGAGATCGTCGGCGGGGTGCTCTCCGACTCGCTGGCCCTGATCGCGGACGCCGCCCACATGGCCACCGACGCCCTCGGGCTCGGGATGGCGCTGCTCGCCATCCACTTCGCCAACCGGCCGGCCGGGCCGAACCGCACCTTCGGCTTCGCCCGCGCCGAGATCCTGGCGGCGCTCGCCAACTGCCTCCTGCTGCTGGGGGTCGGCGGCTATCTGGTCTTCGAGGCGGTCGACCGGTTCATCACCCCGGCCGAGACGAAGGGGGGCCTGGCCATCGCGTTCGCCGCGGTCGGTCTGGTGGCCAATATCGTCTCCCTCTCCTTGCTGACGCGTGGACAGCAGGAGAGCCTGAACGTGCGGGGTGCCTATCTGGAGGTGCTGGCCGACACCCTGGGCTCGCTCGCCGTGATCATCGCGGCGGGCATCATCATGGCGACGGGCTGGCAGGCCGCCGACCCGATCGCCTCCCTGGTGATCGGCCTGATGATCGTCCCTCGGACGGTGAAGCTGCTGCGGGAGACCCTGAACGTGCTGCTGGAGGCGGCGCCCAAGGGTGTGGACATGGCGGAGGTACGGGCCCACATCACGGCCTTGCCCGGCGTCCTGGGCGTCCACGACCTGCACGCCTGGACGATCACCTCGGGGATGCCGGTGCTCTCCGCGCACGTGGTGGTGCGCCAGGAGATGCTCGACTCGATAGGGCACGAGAAGGTGCTGCACGAGCTGCAGGGCTGCCTCGGGGACCACTTCGACGTGGAGCACTGCACCTTCCAGCTGGAGCCGAGCGGCCACGCGGAGCACGAGGCGCATCTGTGCCACTGAGCCTCGTTCTCCGCCACTGAGCCGGGCGCGGCGGCGGTGCTAGGGTGATTTCGCCGAGACGTCGAGTCTCGTGGTGGACGGCCCCGGATGCACCCGGACCCTTTCGAGGGGAGCTGAGGTTGACGACGGTCGCGACGACGCCTTTCCGGCGCGGCAACCGGTCCTTCCTCATCCCCCGGGTTCGCGTCTAGGCCCACCTCTTCCCGGATCAGGTCGGAGACCCCACACGCAAGCGTTCCCACGTCGACCGACCCACCGACGACGCCTCGCGCACCGAGTCGTTCGTCACCCCGCACCACCGTCTCCCCCGGCAGAGCCCCGGCCCCGACGCCGCCACGCGCCGGCTGTTCGCTCTGGCCGGTCCTCTCCCCGACCGTCCACGACCCGGGCGGAGGGGTCGGCGTACCGCATCGGCTTCGCCACCGCCGTACGCCACTGGCTGCCGCTACTCGCCCCCGGCGGCGCGATGATGATCTCCAAGCGCGCATGGACGGCACGACGCACCCCCGGCCGCGGCGCGCGACTTCTGGGAACACAGCGGTGCGCGGCGAGGGCTTTCGAACCGGCGTCGCGCCACGGGGTCCGGCCGGAATCCGAGGTGCCGGGCGAGGCGATGATGGCGCTGGTCCTGGACGATTCCGTTCCGGTTCCGGTGGGCATGATCCGCTAGCCGGCGGCCTTCGGGGCCTGACGCCCCCGTCCGCCCCGCCGCGCTCGCAGGGCACGGCGGGGCGGACATGCCCGGAACCGAAGTACGGACAAGCGGCTTTTGTACGGCAGACTTGGCCGGACTCGAGGGGTCCGGCGCACGAGGCCGGGGACCACAGACAAGGATGGGTATGCCGACCACACCAGCCACCGCGACGCACAGCTCGTCGAACGGCACCGCAGAAGCGATCATGCTCGAACTGGTCGACGAGAACGGCACCACCATCGGCACCGCGGAGAAGCTGGCGGCCCACCAGGCCCCTGGACAGCTGCACCGCGCGTTCTCCGTCTTCCTCTTCGACGAGCACGGACGGCTGCTGCTCCAGCGCAGGGCCCTCGGCAAGTACCACTCCCCCGGCGTCTGGTCGAACACCTGCTGCGGGCACCCCTACCCGGGTGAGGCCCCCTTCGCGGCCGCCGCGCGGCGTACGTACGAGGAGCTGGGGATCGCGCCCTCGCTGCTCGCCGAGGCGGGCACGGTCCGCTACAACCACCCGGACCCGGCCTCGGGCCTGGTGGAGCAGGAGTTCAACCACCTGTTCGTGGGGATGGCGCAGGAGGAGCTGAAGCCGGACCCGGAGGAGGTCGGCGAGACGGCCTTCGTGACGGCGGCGGAGCTGGCGGAGCGGCATGCGCAGGCGCCGTTCTCGGCGTGGTTCATGACGGTGCTGGACGCGGCGCGTCCGGCGATCCGTGAGCTGACGGGGCCGTCCGCGGGCTGGTGACCCTCGCGCGGATCGCGTACGGGGCGGTCAGAGCTGCGTCCTCAACGGCAGCGCCGCCCAGATGATCTTGCCGCCGCTCGCGGTGTGCTCCACGTCGCAGGTCCCGCCCGCCTCCGCGGTGACCTCCTTGACCAGCAGCAGCCCGCGGCCGCCCGTCTGCGCGTAGTCCGTCTCCAGCGCGGTGGGCCGGTAGGGGTGGTTGTCCTCGACGGAGACTCTGACCCAGTCGGCACCTATGGCCACCTCGACCGCCAGTTCCGGCGAGAGCAGCGCCGCGTGTTTGACGGCGTTGGTGACCAGCTCCGAGACGATCAGCAGCACCCCCTGGAGGATGTCGTCCTCGATCGGCACGCCCTGGCGGTCGAGCAGGTCGCGTACGGCGTGCCGGGCCTGGGGCACGGACACATCGACGGCGGGGGCGGTGAAGCGCCACACCCCCTCGTGGGACACGGGTTCGGCAGGGGCACTCCCGAGACTCTCCATCGTCCGGCACCAGCTCTCACTCGCACTGCACTGACCGTCGAGTAAAGAGTGTTGGGAATGGCTTGGTCCGTACCGTGCCACTGATCGGAAGTAGCTGTGTATCGGCGCTATTTGACCGAAGGTGCGCGATGGCGCCAGGTGGTGGACTACTTCTGCCCGTCGTCCGGGGCCTTGGGCGGACTGTCCGTAGCCGGGCCGGGTACATCGAGCCGGTCCGAGACCATGCTGACGATGCGCCGGCCGCCGACCCCGACGGCGACGAGTCCGAGGCCGTCGAAGAGCAGGGCCAGTGAGAAGAAGACCCCGAGGACGTACAGGCTGCTGTGCGGCCAGTCGAACAGCACCAGCAGGCCCAGCAGCAGCCCGAAGGCGCCCTGCAGGAGCGTCCACCCCATCTGCGGGCCGCGCACGACGACGCTGCCGACCAGCCGGAACACCCCGCCCGTCAGGAAGAGCAGCGCGGCGAACATGGTCAGCGCCTCGGCGGTGCCCTCCGGGTGGCGGATCACCACCACACCGGCGGCGAGGTTCAGGGCGGCGACCACGACGCCCAGCCAGAAGTAGTTGGTGCCGCGCGACTCGATCGCGTGCGCCAGACCGACGATGCCGCCGATCAGCAGCAGCCAGCCGAAGAGCAGCATCGAGGTGAGGGTGGCGACTCCGGTGTAGATCAGGCCGACGATCCCCGCGATCACCAGCAGCGTGCCGAGCAGGGCGAGCCAGCTGAAACTGCGGGTGAGCTTTCTGCCCTCGGCGGTGGTTCCGCGCCTACCGCCCTTGGTGCCGCGTCCGTGCTTTTGGCCTTCGGCGGTGGGTCCGTTCATCGACAGCTCCTTCACGGTGCGTGTCCGTGCGCGACCCCTTCTTGATCATAGGTTCGAACCCTGCGGATAGCATCCGGCGCATGGACCGTACGGAACCCCAGCTGCTCTGCTCCGTCGACGGCGGGATCGCCACCGTCGTGATCAGCCACCCCACCAAGCGCAACGCCATGACCGCCGCGATGTGGCGGAGCCTGCCGGAGCTGCTGGAGCGGCTGGCCGCCGACCCGGCGGTCCGCGTGCTGGTGCTGACGGGCGCCGGGGACACCTTCTGTGCCGGCGCGGACATCTCCACGCTGCGGGAGAGCGCCGGGGACGCCCAGGCGCTCGCGGTGGCCGCCGAAGAGGCGCTGGCCGCGTTCCCCCGGCCGACGCTCGCCGCGGTGCGCGGCTACTGCGTGGGCGGCGGCAGCCAACTGGCGGCCGCCTGCGATCTGCGGTTCGCGCAGGAGGGCGCGCTGTTCGGCGTCACTCCGGCCAAGCTCGGCATCGTCTACCCGTCCTCCTCCACGCGGCGGCTGGTCGCCCTCGTGGGCCCGGCCACGGCGAAGCATCTGCTCTTCTCCGGTGAGCTGATCGACACGGGCAGGGCCCTGCGCACCGGGCTGGTGGACGAGGTGCTGCCGGCCGGCGGACTGGACGAGCGGGTGGCGGCGTACGCGGGGGTACTGGCCTCGCGCTCCCAGCTGACGCAGGCGGCGGCGAAGGAGTTCGCGGCGGGGCGGCAGGACCGGGACGTGTACTGGGCCGGCCAGGCGCGGGGCAGCGGCGACACCGCGGAGGGGGTCGCCGCCTTCCTGGAGCGGCGCGCGCCGCACTTCACGTATGCGACCGGCGCTACCGGATGATGTGGCGGCTCCTGGCCCGCCACTCCTCGACGAGGGCCGCCGGTGCCTTCTCGGGGGATCCGCAGTCGTAGGGCGGTTGCGGGTCGTACTCGGTGAGCAGCTGCACCGAGCGCGCCGTGTCGTCGCCTGCGATCCGGCCGAGCAGGGTGAGGCCCATGTCGATGCCGGAGGAGACGCCGGCGGCGGTGACGTACTTCCCGTCGAACACCACCCGCTCCCCCGTCGGCTCGGCGCCGAACTCCTTCAGTGCCTCCAGCGCCAGCCAGTGCGAGGTGGCCCGCCTGCCCTTGAGCAGTCCGGCCGCCGCCAGCAGCAGGGAGCCGGTGCAGACGGAGGTCGTCCAGGTGGTGGTGGCGTCCACCGCGCGCAGCCAGCCGAGCAGGGTGGCGTTCTCCATCTGGTCGTCCTGTCCCGGACCGCCCGGCACGATCACCAGGTCGGGGGACGGGACCTCGGCGAAGGTCTGGTGGGCGACGAGGTGGAGGCTGCCGCTGTCGTTGGCCAAGGGACCGGTACGTTCAGCGACGCAGACGACCTCGGCGCCGGGGGCGCCGGACGCGGACCTCGCCGTGGACGCCCTCGCGGCCCGCGCCCAGCTCTCGCCCCGGCACTTCGCCCGCGCGTTCCGGGCCCGGACGGGGCCGCCGTCGAGGGAGGCGGTGTGCAGGTCGTAGGAGACGCCCGGCGCGCGGGAGGCCCCGGCGAAGACCTCCATCGGGCCGGTCACGTCGAGGCTCTGGATGCCGTCGAAGAGGGCGGCGGGAACGGTTCGCTGGGTCACACCCGCCATCCTGGGCGGCGGGCGGCGATGGCCACAACGACGAATACCCCACCTTTTCTGCCATCACGCCGTTCCCCGTGCTGGACCGCTCCCCGGCCTTCCCGCCGTACCGACCAGTCGGTAACGTGCAGGTATGAGTACTCTCCCGGTCCGCGCGGAACGCCGCTGTCACAACGCCGTCAACCCGCTGCACTCGTGCCTCTTCTTCTCCCCCGACCTGGGCGCCGAGCTGGGCAAGCTCGGCATCGAGGACCCGAGCGCCGTCTACTTCGCCACCCGGGCCGCCGCGTTCGGGCCCGTGAGGGCGGGCACCGTCACCGCGACCTTCTACAACTTCAACCCGGCCCTGGTGGCTGAGCATGTGCCCGCCGTCTGGTCCGTGGCCTCGCCCGAGCAGGTGCTCGGGGCGCGGCTGCGGGCGGCGGATTCGACGCTGCGGCGGCTGCTCGGCGAGGAGATCATCGCCTCCGACGAGATGGCGGAGGCGGCCCGGCTCGCGCTGCGCGCCACCGAGGCCTGCACCCCGCAGGCCCGCCCGCTCTACGCGGCCCACGCGGAGCTGCCGGTGCCCGACGAACCGCACCTGGCGTTCTGGCACGCCGCGACCCTGCTGCGCGAACACCGCGGGGACGCCCACCTCGCCGCGTTGCTCGCCGCCGGTCTGGACCCGCTGGAGTCGCTCGTCAGCCACACCGCGACCGGCAAGGGCATGGCGATCCGCTGGATCCTGTCCTCCCGCGGCTGGCGCCGCACCGACTGGGAGGCGGCGTCCGGCCGGCTGCGGGAGCGCGGGCTGCTGGAGTCGGGCGAGGAGCCGGCGCTGACCGACGCGGGGACGGCGCTGCGCGCGGAGGTGGAAGAGGTGACGGACCGGATGGACAGGGCCCCGTACGAACACCTGGGCGCGGAAGGCGTGGAGCGGCTCACCGAGCTGGGCCGCGGCTTCCTGTTCACGGCGGCCGCGGCGGGCGCGTTCCCGGCCGAGGCGACCGGGCGCTGACCCCCGCTGCCGCGCCGGAGCCCTCGCAAGCGGTGGCGGGGGCTCCCGGCGTGTTCCCCGAGGTCACGCGACACCGGCCCCGGCCACCCGGCAGAATGCAGGCCTAGGTAAGCCTAGGTAAGAACGTGCTCATCGCACCGCGAGCACGACCAGCACAGCCAGTACGAGAAGGCGAGTCGGGAAAACCGTGACGACGTCCATCGAAGGCAGGATCGCCGAGGAGCTCGGCGTACGTGAACGACAGGTCAGGGCGGCCGTCGAGCTGCTCGACGGCGGTTCCACCGTGCCGTTCATCGCGCGCTACCGCAAGGAGGCGACCGAATCGCTCGACGACGCGCAGCTGCGCACGCTGGAGGAGCGGCTGCGGTATCTGCGGGAGCTGGAGGAGCGGCGTACGTCGATCCTCGAGTCCGTCCGCGAACAGGGCAAGCTCGACGCCGCGCTGGAGGCCGCGATCCGGGGTGCCGAGACCAAGGCGCGCCTGGAGGACATCTACCTGCCGTTCAAGCCGAAGCGGCGGACGAAGGCGCAGATCGCCCGGGAGGCGGGGCTAGAACCGCTGGCGGACGGCCTGCTCGCCGACCCGTCGGCCGATCCGCTCGCCGCCGCTGCCGCGTTCGTGGACGGCGACAAGGGCGTGGCGGACGCCGCGGCGGCCCTGGAGGGCGCGCGGTCCATCCTCACCGAGCGGTTCTCCGAGGACGCCGACCTGACGGGTGAGCTGCGCGAGCGCATGTGGACCCGCGGCCGGCTGGTGGCGAAGGTGCGTGAGGGCCAGGAGGAGGCGGGCGCCAAGTTCGCCGACTACTTCGACTTCGCGGAGCCGTTCACCGCGCTGCCCTCGCACCGGGTGCTCGCCATGCTGCGCGGCGAGAAGGAGAACGTACTCGACCTGGTCCTGGAGCCGGAGGAGCCGGAGGCCGCCGAGCGGCCGGGCCCCTCCACGTACGAGAACATGATCGCCCGCCGTTTCGAGATCGCCGACCGGGGCCGCCCGGGCGACAAGTGGCTCGGCGACACCGTGCGTTGGGCGTGGCGGACCCGGATCCAGGTGCACCTCGGCATCGATCTGCGGCTGCGGCTGCGCACGGCGGCGGAGGACGAGGCGGTGCGGGTCTTCGCCTCCAACCTGCGTGACCTGCTGCTCGCCGCCCCGGCCGGGACGCGGGCCACGCTGGGGCTGGACCCCGGTTTCCGTACGGGGGTCAAGGTCGCGGTCGTCGACGCGACCGGAAAGGTGGTCGCCACCGATGTGATCCACCCGCACGTGCCCGCCAACAAGTGGGACCAGGCGCTGGCGAAGCTCGCGCACCTGGCGAAGGAGCACGCGGTCGACCTGATCGCGATCGGCAACGGCACGGCGTCCCGCGAGACGGACAAGCTCGCCGGTGAACTGATCGACAAGCACCCGGAGTTGAAGCTCACCAAGGTGATGGTCTCGGAGGCGGGCGCCTCGGTGTACTCCGCCTCCGCCTTCGCCTCGCAGGAACTGCCCGACATGGACGTGTCGTTGCGCGGCGCCGTGTCGATCGCGCGGCGGCTCCAGGACCCGCTGGCCGAGCTGGTGAAGATCGACCCGAAGTCGATCGGCGTCGGCCAGTACCAGCACGACCTGTCCGAGGTGAAGCTGTCGCGTTCGCTGGACGCGGTCGTCGAGGACTGTGTGAACGGAGTCGGTGTGGACGTCAACACCGCCTCCGCTCCGCTGCTTTCACGGGTTTCAGGGATCAGCTCGGGGCTCGCCGAGAACATCGTGACGCACCGCGACACCAACGGCCCCTTCCGCTCCCGCAAGGCGCTGAAGGACGTGGCGCGTCTTGGCCCGAAGGCGTACGAGCAGTGCGCGGGCTTCCTGCGGATCCGGGGCGGCGACGACCCGCTGGACGCCTCCAGCGTGCACCCGGAGGCTTACCCCGTGGTGCGGCGGATGGGGAAGACCGCGGGCGGCGAGGTCGCCTCGCTGATCGGCAACACGGAGGCGCTGCGGTCGCTGCGCGCGGCGGACTTCGTGGACGACATGTTCGGTCTGCCGACCGTGACGGACATCCTGAAGGAGCTGGAGAAGCCGGGGCGCGACCCGCGGCCCGCGTTCCGTACGGCGACCTTCAAAGAGGGCGTCGAGAAGCTCGGCGACCTGGAGCCCGGCATGGTGCTGGAGGGCGTCGTGACGAATGTGGCGGCGTTCGGCGCGTTCGTCGACATCGGCGTCCACCAGGACGGTCTGGTGCATGTGTCGGCGCTGTCGAAGACGTTTGTGAAGGACCCGCGCGATGTCGTGAAGCCCGGGGACATCGTGAAGGTCAAGGTCATGGACGTCGATGCGCAGCGCAAGCGCATCTCGTTGACGCTGCGGCTGGACGACGAGCCGGGCGCGGGCGGTGGGCAGGGGCGCGGTGAGGGCCGCGGTGAGCGGGGCGCCCGGCCGCCGAAGCAGCGACAGGGGCAGAACGGCCAGGGGTCCGGCGGCGGTCGGGGCAGTGGCCAGCCCCGTCAGGGCGGTGACCGGGACCGGCGCGGCGGTGGCGGCGGTGGATCCCGGCAGGGGCAGGGCGCTCCGGCTCCGGCGAACAGCGCGATGGCGGACGCACTGCGGCGGGCCGGTCTGACCCAGCCGAAGCAGGGCGGCCGGGGGCGCTGAGCCGGAGAGGTGGCGGGGGGGGGGGGGGGCGGGGGGGGGCGGCCCCCCCCCCCCCCCCCGCCACGCCCACCGACGCGCAAAGCAACGCCCCCGCCGCGCCCCCGCCGCCGGCGCGCGGCGGGG
>NZ_JBEXSI010000060.1:0-39445 GCF_040613515.1 Streptomyces sp. NPDC006261 | reverse complement strand
ACGTGTCCACTGCCTAACCCGGGTCCGCCGCAGACCTTCACCGGTCCTGCGGCGGACCGGCGTTCCCGTCGCGACCGGGCCCCGTGCCTCGGCGGGAAGGAGGCTGGTGTAGCTTCCGATGAACCCTGCCTCCCTCGCGAAAGGCCCCTTCCGTGGTGCTAGCCTCCCGGGCGCGGAGAGCCGCCGTCGCGGTGGCGGCCGGCGCCCTGACCGCGGGTGTCCTGGTGTCGTGCGGGGCGGACGCCCCCGGGGACGGCGTCACCTCCGGACCGCACGCCGGGGACGCCGCCTGCAAGCGGCTCGCCGACCGCTACCCGGACCGCCTCGGCGGCCAGGAGCTGACGTTCACCGACCGCCCGGGAGTCGCGGTCTGGGGTGACAACACGATCGTGCTGCGCTGCGGTGTCGACCTGCCCGTGCCCACCACCGACCCGTGCGCGACCGTCGAGGGCGTGGACTGGGTCTTCCGCGAGGACCGCTCCGGGGACGACGGGAAGGTGGTCGTCACCTACGGCCGCGACCCGGCCGTGGAGGCCGTGATCTCCGACCAGGCCGTAGCCGTGGACGACGTCATGGTCGACCTGTCCGCCCTGGTGGAGCCCGTGAAGACGTACACGCAGTGCCTGAACCTCGATGACGTGCAGCCCCCGTCGCCCTCCGGGTGACGGCGTGCGGCCGCCGAGGACGGGTGTTCCCGCATCCCCTGCCCGACATCGTTCGCGTACGCGGGCACCGGCGCGGTGCTCCTCATGCTGCCGGCATGGCCCGTACTCCTGTCGGCACGTATCTCACTCTCCTGCCCTGCCTCACTCCTCTGCCCGGCCTCACTCCTCTGCCCGGTCGGAGTTCGCTGCTCGGCCACCGGATCGGCACGTTGTGTCCGAAGCACGCTCTCGCCCCTCGCGCCCGGAATGACGACGGCTCAGAAATCACTCACTTCGTGGCCTCCATAGCCACCTGATCTTTTCTCGGCCGGCGGCCCACGGCGTCCTAGTCGATGCGAGCGCGAACGCGTTACCGGGAGGGATATCCATATGGCCAGGTCGGCACGGCGGTCGGCAGAGATCGAGGACTCTCTGCAGTCCGTGAGTCTCCTTGCGGCGGCGGTCCGCGACGAAGCCCCGACCGCGGGACCACCCGGGCGGCCAGTGCTTCCCGTACGCCTTCACGAGACACGGAACTCCTCAGCGGACGGGAGATCGCCCGAATGCCTCCGACTCCCGCTTGCCGTTCCGGGCGCCAGCTGAGCGGCGACGGACGACGAAGGTGATGTCCCCGCCCTGTGCTCCATGGTTTCGATGCAGGCCATGAAACGACCGTCATCGACTCGATGTGCCCACCGGCGGAGACAAAAAACACCCCCCTGACCATGTTTTTGCAGGTCAGAGGGGTGTGAAGCGAGTGGAGCCTAGGAGATTCGAACTCCTGACATCTGCCTTGCAAAGGCAGCGCTCTACCAACTGAGCTAAGGCCCCGAGAGAACAGCAAACGAGGACAGCGCCGGACACGTCCGTGCCACAGCCACCGTCGCAGACCAGAGTACCGGGTGCTCCCCCGAATCTTGCAAAAGGATAGGGGCTCCCCGTGGGCGACCACGCTCCGTAAGATGCTGACGAGGTTCGCAGCAGCGAAGCCGCAGCGAAGGGGAGACGCAATGGACGCAGCGCAGCAAGAGGCGACGGCTAGAGCCAGAGAGCTTCAGCGCAGTTGGTACGGGGAGCCGCTGGGGGCGCTCTTCCGTCGCCTGATCGACGATCTCGGCCTGAACCAGGCACGGCTTGCCGCAGTTCTCGGGCTGTCCGCCCCCATGCTTTCCCAGCTGATGAGCGGCCAGCGGGCCAAGATCGGGAATCCGGCGGTCGTCCAGCGCGTCCAGGCACTTCAGGAGCTGTCGAGCCAGGTCGCGGACGGCAGTGTCAGCGCGGGCGAGGCCACCGACCGGATGGAAGAGATCAAGAAGTCGCAGGGCGGGTCCGTCCTGACCGGCACCGGCCAGACCACCTCGACCGGGGGCGCCCCCACCGTCCGCCGCGTGGTGCGCGAGATCCAGTCCCTGCTGAGGTCGGTCTCGGCTGCCGGCGACATCATCGATGCCGCCGACGCCCTCGCCCCGACCCACCCGGAACTGGCAGAGTTCCTCCGGGTGTACGGAGCCGGCCGCACCGCGGACGCGATCGCGCACTACGAGGGACACCAGAGCTAGCGGCTCGGGATCACGACGGCACGACCGTACGACGACGGAGCCAGGGCCTCGCACAGCCGGGTCCCTGGTCCCCGCAGAGCCGCGGCGACAACAGGACTGGGAGCGGGCACAGCGCAATGGGTGAGGTCTTCGCTGGTCGGTACGAGCTGATCGATCCGATCGGACGTGGTGGGGTCGGGGCCGTCTGGCGGGCCTGGGACAACCGGCGCCGCAGGTACGTCGCGGCCAAGGTCCTGCAGCAGAGCGACGCGCACACGCTGCTGCGCTTCGTCCGCGAGCAGGCGCTGCGCATCGAGCACCCGCATGTCCTGGCCCCGGCCAGCTGGGCCGCCGACGACGACAAGGTCCTGTTCACCATGGACCTGGTGAGCGGCGGTTCGCTCGCCCATGTCATAGGCGACTACGGCCCGTTGCCGCCGCGCTTCGTCTGCCTGCTCCTGGACCAGCTGCTGTCCGGGCTGTCCACGGTGCATGCCGAAGGGGTGGTGCACCGCGACATCAAGCCGGCCAACATCCTCATGGAGGCCACCGGAACGGGCCGCCCGCATCTGCGCCTCTCCGACTTCGGGATCTCGATGCGCAAGGGCGAGCCCCGGCTGACCGAGACCAACTACGTGGTCGGCACGCCCGGTTACTTCGCCCCCGAACAGATGATGGGCGCCGAGCCCGACTTCCCCGCGGACCTCTTCGCGGTCGGCCTGGTCGCCCTCTATCTCCTCCAGGGCCGGAAACCCGACTCCCAGGCGCTGGTCGAGCACTTCGCCGCCCATGGCACCCCGGGCGCCCCCGACGGCATCCCCGAGCCGCTCTGGCAGGTGCTCGCCGGGCTGCTGCAGCCGGACCCGCAGGCCCGGTTCCGTACGGCTACGGGTGCGCGCAAAGCCCTCACCGCGGCGGTCGAAATGTCGCCCGAGCCCGGTCCGGACGACGAGCCGGTGGAGGTGTTCGACCAGATCGGGCCGCTGCCTGCGGGGTTCGGCCCCGACGGCCCCGTAAAGGCACCGCAGGCATCCGGCGCACCACAGACACCGCAGGCACCACGGGCACCTCAGCCAGCTCAGGCGCCCGTATCGCCACCACCGCCCGTCTCCATGTCGGAGACCGGCAGCTTCCACCTGGCGCCCCCGCCCCAACAGCAACAGCCCCCGCAGACCCCGTTCCACCAGCCCACGCCCGCCCCCGCCCCGCTGCCCTCCCGGCCCGCTGCCCCGTCGCCATCCCCGTACGCCGCCGGAGCCCCGGACCTCTCCCAGGCGCCGACCTCCGGCGTACCGTACGACGCCTCGGCCACCCGGCCCTACACCGCCCAGCAGCAGCACCAGCCACACCACCAGCAGCCCCTCGCGGCCCACGCCGACCACGCTCCGGCGCACGCCCCCGCCCCCGTTCCCGTACGGCGGACGCGGCCGGGACCGCCCCCGAAGGTGGCGGTCCCGGTACTGGTGGTCGCGCTGATCTGCTTCGCGGTCGGCATCTGGGCGCTGACCCAGATGTGACGGGCGGCCGGGCCGTCACCAGCCCTGTTGCGGCGGTCCTTCGAACGGTGGCTGCTGGTGGTGCCCCGGGCCGGCACCGCCGACGGCGGCCGCGCGGCGGCGGGCCAGCAGCGTCCAGGCACCGAGGCCGAGCACCAGCACGGCGCCCGTTCCGATCGCCCCCGCCGCGACGACCTGCATCGTCGCGCTCTTCGCGGCCTTCGGAGCGCTGTCGCCGCTCTGGGCCAGCTCCTTGTCCTTTTCGGTCACCGCGAAGATCCCGGGGTCACCGTCGTACGGCGATTCACCGGCCGTGTTGTTCACCTGGACCGACAGCGTCAGCACGATCGGGTCGTCGCCGTAGCTCGCGGCGACCTTCGGGCTGAGCGTCACCGACAGGTAGTACCAGCCGGCGAAGCGCAGGGTGCTGACCTGCGAGCTGTAGTCGTACCGGTTGCGGTACGCCACCGGCGGCAGCGGCCTCAACGCCGTGCTAGCGGACTTGCCGGAGTACGAGAGGGATGTGTCCGTGATGTGGCCCTGGGCGGGGTTGTCCAGCGACAGGGTGAGCGCGTTGCCGACGAACTCGGTGGCGTCGACCGTGGTGTTGCTCAGCACGGCGGAGGCGTAGATCTGCTGCCCCCAGTCCACCGGCACCCGGTAGAAGCGGGTCTGGCCCGGGGCGATCGCGTCGATCCACTCGCCGGTCTCCAGGCTGGTGGCGTCGTAGTAACTGCTGCCGCCCGCACGCTTCCGCGCCTCGACGTCCAGGGGGGCGGGCGTGGCCGAGGGCCAGTCCTTCGGTGCCGTGGTCTCCGAGGGCCCGCCGCTCTTCAGCGCGGGCTCCTCGACGAAGCGCAGCTCCAGGTTCCAGGCCTCGGTGCTGGAGGTGGGCTTGCTCTCGCGCTCGACCAGGACGTCGTAGGGCCCGGCGTCCTTGCAGGTGGTGCTCGTTCCCTTGCCGATGGTCCGGTGGGCGTACGCCGCGATCGGCCGGGGGGTCTCACCCGAGCCGAACGTGGTCTGGTTCGAGCTGCACCGGGCGTCGTTGAGGGTCCGGATGCTGACGGTGATCCCGTCCCCGAACGCCACCGAGCCACCGCTCTTCGGCACCGCGACGGCCGAGACGTAGGCGTCGGTGAGGCTGTCGAGCCTGACCCGGTAGTAGAGCTTCTCGCCCGGCTCGATGGAGCTGCGGTACACCGCCCCCGGCTGCAGGACCGACGCCTCGGCGTTGCGCTCCGCGCCCTGCACGTTCTTCGCGGCGGGGTCGAAGGCGTACGCCGGCGGGCCGGCCGCGTACGCCTGTCCCGGCAGCGCCACCACCGCGCACATCGCGGCGAGTGCCGCCAGAATCGCCCGCCCCCTGTTGCGCTGCCTCTTCACACGCTTCCCCCTCGTCGTCCGCATGGCCGCCCTGCGACGGCTGTGTACGAAGCGGGCTCCCCCCGGCCGTGATCACCAGGGCGCCCGCACCGGCAGCGACCGCAATGCCGGTCCATCCTGCCCCGCCCACACCGCTGCTGTCTCCGGCCACAGCCAAATTGCCCTTCTTGTCCGCGTTCCCGCTGCGGCCGCACCCTCGGTCCATTTGCTTAAGCAAGCTGCCGATTTGCTCAGGTGAACGCAAGGGAGAGGTATCACGGTCACGCAACAGCACGGGTGTCACCGCCGGACGCTCCGGACAGCACGAAGCCCCGGCCGCTCAGCGACCGGGGCCCGTAACAGACTGTGCCGTCTCACACACCCGGACCTGCGGGCACGGAGTCGGTTGCCTCCGTCCACAGGTCCTGCTCGGCGCGATCCGCCTGGATCTGGCGGTACACGAGGAGTCCGCCGATGGCAGCCAGTGCGACCAGGAGAAGCTTCTTCACCGCGCGACCTCGTCTTTCCTTGGAATAGGGGCCTTCTGTCGCCGACTATACACACCGGCCGATACCGATCGGTGACCTGCCTGGAACCCAAAAGCGGCCCGCTTCCGGCGCCCCGGCAAGGCCCGTTCCGACCCCCGTGACGCGTTCCGGACGGTCCGTCAGGCCCGGTTGCACCATACGAGTGGTGTTCATCTGAAGATCGGCGCAGTACGGGCGTCGCTCCCCGGAAACGCTCCCCGGATCCACATGATCGGAGAAGTCAGCAACCGGACCACCCGAAAGCGAGGGGCCATGAGCACCTTCCAGCCCAAGAACCTCTGGACCGCCTTCATCACCGCCTTCTTCGCCCTGCTGGCGTCCCTGGGTCTCGCCACCGCCACGGCGAGCACCGCGAACGCCACGAACGCCGCCGCGCAGCCGAGCGTCACGACCCACGAGCACACGGGTGCCACAGCGGCAACCCCAGTCGCTCCCTCGGTCCGATGGACCCTTCCGCGTGACCGGGCCCTGCCGCCCACGATGAAGCAGCGCATCCGGGCCGAGGCCCACGGCTCCTCCCCGGCCACCCGCCACCTGTCGGCCGACCCGACGGCCGCGACCCGCACCACCGGCGCCTCCCACCACACGGCCCCCGAAGGCGACTCCCCGGTGCCGCCCCCCTGATCCCGGCGCCCACCGCACTCCGGGGCCCCTGGCCGGTTCACACCGGCCGGGGGCTTTTCCGTGTGCCCGGGCCCGGTGCCGTTCACGCGGGCACTGCCCTGCCGCGCGACCGGAGACCTGTGCCGTAGGAGGAGCCCGTGCCGTGCGAGGAGGGGTTCCGCCGCCGTACAGCACAGGCCTCCGATGCCCCTGCGCCCGTACACCCCGTACACCGGTCCCCCCGCGCCGGCCCGCCCAACGCGAAGACCCCCAGCCACTGATGACTGGGGGTCTTCGTTCTGTGGGGCTAACAGGATTTGAACCTGTGGCCTCATCCTTATCAGGGATGCGCTCTAACCAACTGAGCTATAGCCCCGCCGCGCTCTCGCGCTGACTTCTGAAGATTAGCGCACGTCGGGGCCAGTCCCAAAATCGATACCCGGCGCGCTACTCGTCCTCGGCCAGCGTGAGCTCGACGCCGCCCACGAAGCCCGCCGACAGGTTGTAGATGAAGGCGCCCAGCGTCGCCAGCGCGGTGGCCAGCACCACGTCGATCACGGCGATGACCGACGTGAAGATGAGCACGCGCGGCAGCGAGAGAAACGACTGCAGATCGAAGCCGTTGCTCTCGTTCGAGCCGGTGGCCTCGCTGATCGTGCCGCCCACGGTGGAGAAGACGCCCATCGCGTCCATCACCATCCACAGGACCGCCGCCGCCACCACCGTGCAGATGCCCAGGGCGATCGACAGCAGGAAGCTGACCTTCATCACCGACCACGGGTCGGCCTTGGCCACCCGCAGTCGGGCCTTGCGGGTACGCGGAGTGGTCCGCGCCCCCGTACGCGGCTTACGCGTCGCCTGGGCACCGCCCACGCCCTGCGCGCCGCCCAGAGTGCCCCCACCCTGCCCGGGGCGCTGCTGGCCGCCCTCGGTGCCACCCGCCGGCGACGGGTACGCCTGAGGCGGGTGGTACGGCCCCGACGGCCCCGGTGCGGGCTCACGCTCGCCGGGCAGCGGCCCGGTCGCGTAACCCTCGTACTGGGGCTGAGGCCCTCGTGTGTCCGTCACAGTGCCCCCTTGGGAGTCCGTGGCAGGGCCACGGGCACCGTTCGCTCCTGTTCCGGAAGCGGCCGAACCGGCGCCCGTGGCTCCACTCACGCTCTACTCCTCGTGCTCCCCGGTCGAAGGCTCCGTGCCCTCGACAGTGCCCTCTACCACGCTCTCGGCGTGGACCTCGGCCGTCTCGCTCTCAGCATCATCGGCCCCATCGACCTCTTCCGCCTCACGACCGGCCTCGGCATTGCGCGCGATGCCGACGACGGCATCCCGCTTGCCCAGATTGATCAGTTGAACGCCCATGGTGTCACGGCCCGTCTCCCTGACTTCATTGACTCGCGTACGAATCACACCACCTCCGAGCGTGATGGCGAGGATCTCGTCCGTCTCCTCGACCACCAGCGCACCGACGAGCGAGCCCCGGTCCTCGACGATCTTGGCAGCCTTGATGCCGAGGCCGCCGCGGCCCTGGACGCGGTACTCGTCGACGGGGGTCCGCTTCGCGTACCCGCCGTCGGTTGCGGTGAAGACGAACGTACCGGGCCGGACGACATTCATCGAGAGCAGTTCGTCTCCCTCACGGAAACTCATGCCCTTGACGCCCGAGGTGGCACGGCCCATCGGCCGCAGCGCGTCGTCCGTCGCGGTGAACCGGATCGACTGAGCCTTCTTGCTGATGAGCAGCAGATCGTCCTCCGCCGACACCAGCTCGGCACCGATCAGCTCGTCGTCGCCGCCGTCCGGCATCTCGCGCAGGTTGATCGCGATGACACCGCCCGATCGAGGCGAATCGTAGTCCTTGAGCGCGGTCTTCTTCACCAGGCCGCCCTTCGTCGCCAGGATCAGGTACGGCACGGCCTCGTAGTCGCGGATCGCCAGGATCCTGGCGATCTTCTCGTCCGGCTGGAAGGCCAGCAGGTTGGCGACGTGCTGGCCGCGCGCGTCCCGGCCGGCGTCCGGGAGCTCGTAGGCCTTCGCCCGGTAGACGCGGCCCTTGTTCGTGAAGAACAGCAGCCAGTGGTGCGTCGTGGAGACGAAGAAGTGGTCGACGATGTCGTCTTCCTTGAGCTTCGTTCCGCGCACCCCCTTGCCGCCGCGCTTCTGCGAGCGGTAGTCGTCCGTCTTCGTGCGCTTCACATAGCCGCTGCGGGAGATCGTGACGACGATGTCCTCCTCGGCGATCAGGTCCTCGATGGACATGTCACCGTCGAAGGGCACCAGCTTGGAGCGCCGGTCGTCGCCGAACTTCTCGACGATCGCCGCGAGTTCCTCGCTGACGATCTGGCGCTGCCGCTCGGGCGAGGCCAGGATCGCGTTGTACTCGTTGATCTTCGCCTGGAGCTCGTCGTGCTCGGCAGTGATCTTCTGGTGCTCCAGCGCGGCGAGCCGGCGCAGCTGCATCTCCAGGATTGCGTTCGCCTGGATTTCGTCGATCTCCAGCAGGCCCATCAGGCCCTCACGCGCGATCTCCACGGTGTTGGAACGCCGGATGAGGGCGATGACCTCGTCGATGGCGTTCAAGGCCTTCAGGAGGCCGCGCAGGATGTGCGCCCGCTCCTCCGCCTTGCGCAGC
This sequence comes from Streptomyces sp. NPDC006261, assembly GCF_040613515.1. Lineage (NCBI taxonomy): Bacteria > Bacillati > Actinomycetota > Actinomycetes > Kitasatosporales > Streptomycetaceae > Streptomyces > Streptomyces sp. NPDC006261. Next base: position 30,622 of record NZ_JBEXSI010000060.1, on the reverse strand, counting down.
CGGAACTTCGTCCGACGCACGATGACCTCGATCTGGTGCGTCACCCAGTGGCGGATGAACGCGTCGATCGACAGCGTGCGCGGGACCCCGTCGACGAGCGCCAGCATGTTGGCGCCGAAGTTCGACTGGAGGTCGGTGTGCTTGTACAGGTTGTTCAGGACGACCTTGGCGACCGCGTCGCGCTTGAGCACGACGACCAGGCGCTGACCCGTCCGCGAGGACGTCTCGTCCCGGACGTCCGCGATGCCGCCGACCTTGCCGTCCTTGACCAGGTCGGCGATCTTCTGCGCGAGGTTGTCGGGGTTGGTCTGGTACGGAAGCTCCGTGACGACCAGGCACTGGCGGCCCTGGATCTCCTCGACCGCGACGACCGCGCGCATCGTGATGGAGCCGCGCCCGGTGCGGTACGCCTCCTCGATGCCCTTGCGCCCCACGACCAGCGCGCCGGTCGGGAAGTCGGGGCCCTTGATGCGCTCGATCAGCGCGTCCAGCAGCTCCTCGTGCGAGGCCTCGGGGTGCTCCAGGTACCACTGGGCACCGGCGGCGACCTCGCGCAGGTTGTGCGGCGGGATATTGGTCGCCATGCCGACCGCGATCCCCGCGGAGCCGTTGACCAGAAGGTTCGGGAAGCGGGCCGGCAGGACCGTCGGCTCCTGGTTGCGGCCGTCGTAGTTGTCCTGGAAGTCGACGGTCTCCTCGTCGATGTCCCGGACCATCTCCATGGACAGCGGCATCATCTTGCACTCGGTGTACCGCATGGCGGCGGCCGGGTCGTTGCCCGGGGAACCGAAGTTGCCGTTGGAGTCCACCAGCGGCATGCGCATCGACCAGTGCTGCGCGAGGCGCACCAGGGCGTCGTAGATGGAGGAGTCGCCGTGCGGGTGGTACGTACCCATGACGTCACCGACGACGCGGGCGCACTTGTAGAACCCCTTCTCGGGGCGGTAGCCGCCGTCGTACATCGCGTACAGCACCCGGCGGTGGACGGGCTTGAGACCGTCCCGTACGTCGGGCAGTGCACGCGAGACGATGACGGACATCGCGTAATCGAGGTAGGAGCGCTGCATCTCCGTCTCGAGCCCGACGGGCTCGACACGCATGCCCACACCGGGGACGGTGACTTCCTCGGGCGTCATGGGTTCAGGTGTCACAGGGGTGTTCTCGTCGGCCATTGCTGGTCAAAGTCCTTTCGAGCTGCGGCGTCGCTGGTACGGCCGACTCAGATGTCGAGGAAGCGGACGTCCTTGGCGTTGCGCTGGATGAACGAGCGCCGTGCCTCGACGTCCTCACCCATGAGCACCGAGAACAGGTCGTCGGCCTGCGCCGCGTCGTCCAGCGTGACCTGGCCGAGGACCCGGTGGTCGACGTCCATGGTCGTGACGCGCAGCTCTTCGGCGTTCATCTCGCCGAGGCCCTTGAAGCGCTGGATCGAGTCTTCCTTGATCCGCTTGCCGTTCTGCTTGCCGAGCGCCACGAGCGCGTCGCGCTCGCGGTCCGAGTACGCGTACTCGAAGTCGTCCCGGCCCCACTTGATCTTGTAGAGCGGCGGGCGCGAGAGGTAGACGTTGCCCTGCTCGACCAGCGGTCGCATGAAGCGGAAGAGGAAGGTGAGCAGCAGGGTGTTGATGTGCTGGCCGTCGACGTCGGCGTCCGCCATCAGAATGATCTTGTGATAGCGGAGCTTCTCGATGTCGAAGTCCTCGTGGACCCCGGTCCCGAAGGCCGAGATCAGCGCCTGGACCTCGGTGTTCTGCAGGATCTTGTCGATCCGGGCCTTCTCGACGTTCAGGATCTTGCCTCGGATGGGCAGGATCGCCTGGTACATCGGGTTGCGGCCGGACTTCGCCGAACCGCCGGCGGAGTCACCCTCGACGATGAAGATCTCGCACTTGGTGGGGTCGTTCGACTGGCAGTCGCTCAGCTTGCCGGGCAGCGAGGCGCTCTCCAGGAGCCCCTTGCGCCGCGTCAGGTCGCGCGCCTTGCGGGCCGCCACGCGGGCGGTCGAGGCGGCGATGCCCTTGCGGATGATGTCGGCGGCCTCGTTCGGGTTCCGGTCGAACCAGTCCGTCAGCTGCTCGTGGACGACCTTCTGCACGAAGGTCTTGGCCTCCGTGTTGCCCAGCTTGGTCTTCGTCTGGCCCTCGAACTGCGGCTCGCCAAGCTTCACCGAGATGATCGCGGTGAGGCCCTCGCGTACGTCCTCGCCGGTGAGGTTGTCGTCCTTCTCGCGCAGCAGCTTCTTCTCGCGCGCGTACCGGTTGACCAGCGACGTCAGGGCCGCACGGAAGCCCTCCTCGTGCGTACCGCCCTCATGCGTGTGGATCGCGTTGGCGAAGGAGTAGACCCCCTCGGTGTACTGCGTGTTCCACTGCATGGCGATCTCGGCCGAGAGGAGACGGTCCTTGTCCTCGGCCTCGATGTCGATCACCGACTGGTGGATGACGTCGCCCTTGCGGGAGTTGAGGTACTTGACGAAGTCGACGATGCCGTTCTCGTAGTGGTACGTGACCGTCCGGGTCGACTCCTCCTCGGGAACCTCGACGGCCTCGGCGCTGTCGGCGCCCGCCGTGGCCTTCGCCGACTCGCGCTCGTCGGTCAGCTTGAGGGTGAGGCCCTTGTTGAGGAACGCCATCTCCTGGAAGCGGCGCGAAAGCGTCTCGAAGCTGTACTCGGTGGTCTCGAAGATGTCCCCGTCGGCCCAGAAGGTGACCGACGTGCCGGTCTCGTCCGTGGCCTCGTGCTTGGCCAGGGGGGCCGTCGGGACGCCGAGCTTGTAGTCCTGGGTCCAGCGGTACCCGTCGGTCTTGACCTCGACGGCGACCCGGGTGGACAGGGCGTTGACGACGGAGACACCGACGCCGTGGAGACCGCCGGAGACGGCGTAACCGCCGCCGCCGAACTTGCCGCCCGCGTGCAGCACGGTGAGGACGACCTCGACGGCCGGCTTGCCTTCGGACGGCACGATGCCGACCGGGATGCCCCGGCCGTTGTCGATCACGCGCACGCCGCCGTCAGGGAGGATCGTGACGTCGATGGAGTCCGCGTGACCCGCCATCGCCTCGTCGACCGAGTTGTCGACGACCTCCTGCACGAGGTGGTGCAGGCCGCGCTCACCGGTCGAGCCGATGTACATGCCAGGTCGCTTGCGGACCGCGTCCAGCCCTTCCAGCACGGTGATCGCGCTGGCGTCGTACGAGGCTGTGACCTCGTCCGGCTCACCGGCTGTGGACGGAATGTTCTCGTTGGGGTTGCCGGAATCGGCCACGAAGCGCCCTTTCTGGCACAGCACAGGCCGTCTTCCGGACAGGCGGGAGCGGCTGCGTCGTTCGGCTTGTATCGACGACTCCCGCCTCAGCGGCGGGATTACTCACCAGTCTACCGGTAGCACTGACATGAATGGGGGTTTGCCGGTACCTGAGTACGCATGTGCCGCCCTGAATCGCCGGTTGACGACTCCCCATATTCAGGGAGGGGCCCCAAGAGGCCCTGACGGGCATTGAGCCCTTCGGCCTGTCAACCTCCCGCTACGGTGGGGGACGCTCCGGCCGCACCTCCTGGTTTCCGCCTGTACGAACCGCGGACAACCGGGAGTTCCGGACCGTCCGAAACTCCTTGCGCAAGCATCAGGGACACGACAAAATTCAGCCAAAAGCGCAGCTCAGGGTCGAGGAGCGACGGTCCGGTCAGCAGCCGGAAGGCAGCGTGGCACTCATCCGTAGGTGTCCCCGGGCCCCTTGCTGCCGGGCGCCCGCAGCGGCCCGAACCGGCGCTCCGGGCCCCCCGGACCGAGCACCTTGATCATCCGTACGGTGCCCTGCCCCAGATCCGCGTTGAGCCGGGCCACCAGTTGCGGGGCCAGCAGCCGCAGCTGGGTCGCCCACGCCGTGGAGTCGCAGGTCACAGTGAGCACCCGCGCGGCCGGGTCCTCGTCGTAGCGCAGCGGCACACAGTGGTTGGCCAGATCGTCGCCGACGATCTGCGGCCACCGCCCCATCACACCGCCCACCGCCGCCGGGGTCTCCCAGCCGCGTTCGGTGATCAGCCGGTTGATCGCGGAGCCCAGCGGCTGCGGATCGCGGCCGTCCGAGCGGGCCCCGGAGCGCAGCCCGCCGCCCCGCCTGGCCTGCTTCTTCTGCTGGGCCGCCGCACCCCGCGCCCTGGCCTGCTCCTTCGCCGCACGCAACGCCACCCGGGCGAGGTCGACCCCGGACACCTCGGGCGGCGCCGGGGCCCCTGAGGGCTCGGAGTTCCCGGCCGGCGACGGCGTACCCGCTGCCCCGGCGCCCGTACCGTCCGTACGGGAAGCGCTCCCCGGCTTCTCGCCCCGGCCGGTCATACCCGCTCCACCTCGCCCGCCGACACCGCGCACCGCGCACCCGCCAGCACGCCCGGCACGTCCTCCGCCACCGCGGCCGTCACCAGCACCTGCTCGCCCGGGGCCACCAGCTCCGCCAGCCGCTCCCGGCGGCGGGCGTCCAGCTCGGCGAAGACGTCGTCCAGGACCAGCACCGGCTCGTTGCCCTCGGCGCGCAGCAGCTCGTAACTGGCCAGCCGGAGCGCCAGCGCGTAGCTCCAGGACTCCCCGTGGCTCGCGTACCCCTTCGCGGGCATGGACCGCAGGCCGAGCACCAGGTCGTCCCGGTGCGGGCCCACCAGCGTCACGCCGCGCTCGATCTCCTGCTTGCGGACCCCGACGAGCGCCGCGGTCAACTGCTCGTACAGCTCCTCGCGGGTGCTCGCCGGGTCGATGTCCTCGCCCACCGAGCTGCGGTACTCCAGCGTCACGGGGCCGCCGCCGGGCGCCACGTCTCCGTACGCCTTGTCGGCCAGCGGCTGGAGCGTGGCGATCAGGTCCAGGCGCTGCGCGAGCAGCTCGGCGCCGACCCGGCCCAGGTGCTGGTCCCAGACGTCGAGCGTGGACAGGTCCATGGAGCGGCCACCGTGCCGGCGCGCCATGGCGGCGGACTTCAGCAGGGTGTTGCGCTGTTTGAGCACCCGCTCGTAGTCGGAGCGGACCCCGGCCATCCGGGGCGAGCGCGCGGTGATCAGCTCGTCCAGGAACCGCCGCCGCTCCCCGGGGTCGCCCTTGACCAGGGCCAGGTCCTCCGGCGCGAACAGCACCGTCCGTACGATCCCGAGCACGTCACGCGGTCTGACCTGCGAGGACCTGTTGATACGGGCCCGGTTGGCGCGGCCGGGGTTGAGCTCCAGCTCGATCAGCTGCGAGCGCTCGCCCTGGGTAACCGCCGCGCGGATCACGGCCCGCTCGGCGCCCATCCGCACCAGGGGGGCGTCCGAGGAGACCCGGTGGCTGCCGAGGGTGGCGAGATAGCCGACGGCCTCGACCAGATTGGTCTTGCCCTGCCCGTTGGGCCCCACGAACGCGGTGACGCCCGGGTCGAGAGGGACCTCGACCCGGGCGTACGAGCGGAAGTCGGCCAGCGAGAGATGGGTGACGTGCATGGTGGCCGACCTCTCCCGACAGTGCTTCCAGGTTGTCGCGGCGCCGGCGCGTGGCCGACGGCGCGATCAGTTCTCGTTCTTGGACTCGACCGCGTGGCCGCCGAACTGGTTGCGCAGCGCGGCGATCATCTTCATCTGCGGCGAGTCGTCCTGGCGCGAGGCGAACCGCGCGAACAGGGACGCCGTGATCGCGGGCAGCGGCACCGCGTTGTCGATCGCGGCCTCCACCGTCCAGCGGCCCTCGCCCGAGTCGGCGGCGAAGCCCCGCAGCTTCTCCAGGTGCTCGTCGTCGTCCAGGGCGTTGACCGCGAGGTCCAGCAGCCAGGAACGGATGACCGTGCCCTCCTGCCAGGAGCGGAAGACCTCGCGCACGTCGGTGACGGAGTCGACCTTCTCCAGCAGCTCCCAGCCCTCGGCGTAGGCCTGCATCATGGCGTACTCGATGCCGTTGTGGACCATCTTCGCGAAGTGGCCGGCGCCGACCTTGCCCGCGTGGACGGATCCGAAGTCGCCTTCGGGCTTGAGGGCGTCGAAGATCGGCTGGACCTTCGCCACGTTCTCCTCGCTGCCGCCGTACATCAGGGCGTAGCCGTTCTCCAGGCCCCAGACGCCGCCGGAGACGCCGCAGTCGACGAAGCCGATGTCCTTGAGGCCGAGCTCGACGCCGTGCTTCTCGTCGTCGGTCCAGCGCGAGTTCCCGCCGTCGACGACGACGTCTCCGGGCGAGAGCAGCGTGGCGAGCTCGTCGATCGTGGACTGTGTCGCGGCACCGGCCGGGACCATGACCCAGACGACCCGCGGGCCCTTCAGCTTGCCCACAAGCTCTTCGAGACTGTGGACATCGGCGACATCCGGGTTGCGGTCGTAACCGATGACGGTGTGGCCTGCGCGGCGGATGCGCTCGCGCATGTTGCCGCCCATCTTGCCGAGGCCGACGAGACCGAGCTCCATCAGAGATTCCTTAAGCGTCGTGGCGATAGCGTCGGGGCGTTCTCCGCCCAGGACCGAGCCTACGCCCGGCCGGCGACAGCGCGGTGGGCCCGCTCCGCGCCGAACGGGCCCACCGGGAAAAGCCGGAGGAGAAGGATCAGCCGGAGAGACGCACCGGCATGATCAGGTACTTGTACGCGTCGTCCGCCTCGGCGTCCACGGCCGGGCGCCCGCTGAGCAGGGCGGGCTTGGTGGATGTGGTGAAGGAGAGCTGGGCGACCGGGGAGTCGATCGCGCTCAGACCGTCCAGCAGGAACGTCGGGTTGAAGGCGATCGAGATGTCGTCGCCCTCCAGCACCGCGTCGACACGTTCCACAGCCTGTGCGTCGTCGCTGGAACCGGCTTCCAGGATGAGCACGCCCTGCTCGAAACTCAGCCGGACCGGGGTGTTCCGCTCGGCGACCAGGGCCACACGCTTGACGGCCTCGACGAAGGGGGCCGTCTCGATGACCGCGACCGAGTTGAACTCGGTGGGGAAGAGCGTGCGGTACTTCGGCAGGTCGCCTTCGAGCAGACGCGTGGTCGTCGTGCGTCCCGCGCCCTCGAAGCCGATCAGCCCCTCTCCGGCACCGGAGCCGGAGAGCGCCAGGGTGACCGTGTCACCGCTGGTGAGCGCCTTGGCGGTGTCCAGGAGCGTCTTGGCGGGCACCAGGGCGACCGCGGATGCCTCCGGGTCCTCCGGCTTCCAGAGGAACTCACGGACCGCGAAGCGGTAGCGGTCGGTGGAGGCGAGGGTGACGGTGTCGCCCTCGATCTCGATGCGCACACCGGTCAGCACGGGCAGCGTGTCGTCGCGGCCCGCGGCGATGGCGACCTGGGCGGCGGCCGAGGCGAAGACCTCACCGGGGACGGTGCCCGTGGCGGTCGGCATCTGCGGCAGCGCCGGGTACTCCTCCACAGGCAGTGTGTGGAGGGTGAAGCGCGAGGAGCCGCAGACCACCGTGGCCCGTACACCGTCTGTGGAGATCTCCACCGGGCGGTTCGGCAGGGCGCGGCAGATGTCGGCGAGCAGCCGGCCGGAGACGAGCACCGTGCCGTCCTCGTCGACCTCCGCGTCCACGGAGACCTTGGCCGAGACCTCGTAGTCGAAGCTCGAGAAAGAGAGGGCCCCGTCCTCGGCCTTCAGCAGTAGGCCCGCGAGAACGGGCGCCGGCGGACGGGCCGGGAGGCTGCGGGCCACCCAGGCCACCGCCTCCGCGAGTACATCGCGCTCCACCCGGATCTTCACCGGAACCGCCTCCTGCTGTTGCTCGCTCGCCCTGCTGGCCTTCGTCGTCTGGACCGGAGCTCCCTGCCGACGGCCGGGGTGGCTCCGGGGTCCAGTCTGACGCACGGCACCGACAGTCGTTGCTGCTCGGGGTCAAGTCGAGCAGAACGCGGCGAGGCGGTCGCCGGTCGAGTTGTACACAGGCCCCACTTCGAAGCGGATTCCTGGCTAACTCTGAGTGGTAGTAGTAGTAGGCCCTGTGGAAACCGTGGATAACGTCGTTTGCGCAGGTCAGCAACTGTTTTTTGTCCACCGACCCTGTGGGTGGCATCCGTGGACAACCGGGGCTTTCTGTGGACGGACGGAAGTTCTGCACACCCGATGCACAGGAGGGGGTCACTTCTCCCCAGGGCTGTCCCCAGCTTTACCCACGTTCCCCACAGCCCAATCAGGCAGCTTCGTGTGACGCCTTTCACTCCGGGCGGTGAGAGGGCGTGTTCTGTTGCCGAACAGTGGACAGAGGTGTGGAGAAGCCGGGTCGGGCTGGGGAGAACGGCGTCCAGCCTGTGGGCCGCCGGTGGACAACCGGGAGAACCTCCTGTGGACGAAAAAGTTGTCCACAGGCTGTGGATCACGGTTGACCACAAATCCCCAACCACGTGACCTGGCCTGATGGAGTATCGGCAGTCGGCCCTGTGGACGCAATATGGACAACTTCCCGGTCCCCAGGCTGTGGACGGAAGAAATCCCGCACATCTGTGGAGAAGGGCCTCTGAGCAGCCCGTGTTCGAACAGCACAAGTACGGACGCGACCGCTGTCAGGGCGGCCGGAGCCCCCCAGGCACGATGCCGGAGCCCCCAGGCACGACGAAAGGGCGCCTCGCGCGGACCATGAGAGGTCGTCGCGAGGCGCCCTTCGAGCTTGCTGTGAGGCCCGGTGGCGCCTTGAACGGCCGGCGTCAGCCGTTCTTGATGCGGTTGGTGAGCTCGGTGACCTGGTTGTAGATGGAGCGGCGCTCCGCCATGAGCGCCCGGATCTTCCGGTCCGCGTGCATCACCGTCGTGTGGTCGCGGCCGCCGAACTGTGCGCCGATCTTCGGCAGCGAGAGATCGGTGAGCTCCCGGCACAGATACATGGCGATCTGGCGCGCCGTCACCAGGACCCGGCTGCGCGAGGATCCGCAGAGGTCCTCCACGGTCAGGCCGAAGTAGTCCGCGGTGGCCGCCATGATGGCCGGCGCGGTGATCTCCGGCGCCGACTCCTCACCGCCCGGGATCAGATCCTTGAGCACGATCTCGGTCAGCCCCAGGTCCACCGGCTGCCGGTTGAGGGAGGCGAAGGCCGTCACCCGGATCAGGGCGCCCTCCAGCTCACGGATGTTGCGCGAGATCCGCGAGGCGATGAACTCCAACACCTCCGGGGGCGCGTTCAGCTGCTCCTGCACCGCCTTCTTACGGAGGATGGCGATCCGGGTCTCCAGCTCGGGCGGCTGGACGTCGGTGGTCAGACCCCACTCGAAGCGGTTGCGCAGCCGGTCCTCCAGCGTCACCAGCTGCTTGGGCGGCCGGTCCGAGGAGAGCACGATCTGCTTGTTCGCGTTGTGCAGCGTATTGAAGGTGTGGAAGAACTCCTCCTGCGTCGACTCCTTGCTCGCCAGGAACTGGATGTCGTCGACCAGAAGGATGTCGACATCGCGGTACCGCTTGCGGAAGGTGTCGCCCTTGCCGTCGCGGATCGAGTTGATGAACTCGTTGGTGAACTCCTCCGAGCTCACGTACCGCACCCGGGTGCCCGGGTAGAGGCTGCGTGCGTAGTGCCCGATCGCGTGCAGCAGGTGGGTCTTGCCGAGCCCCGACTCCCCGTAGATGAAGAGGGGGTTGTAGGCCTTGGCGGGCGCCTCGGCGACGGCCACGGCAGCGGCGTGCGCGAACCGGTTGGAGGCGCCGATCACGAAGGTGTCGAAGAGGTACTTCGGGTTCAGCCGGGCGTGCGGCTCCCCAGGTCCCGGCGCCGGCGCCGGCTGGGCGCCCATCGGGCCCGGGACCGAACCGCCGGTGCGGCCGGGTCCGCTCGGACGGTGCTGTTGGTCGTGCCGGTCGCGCTGCTGCTCGTACCCCTGGCGCTCGGGCGGTTGCGACCGGTAGTCGTGCTGCGGCTGCTGGGGCCGCCCGGTGCCGTACGGCTCACGCCACTGCTCGGAGGGCTGGTCGCGGTACGACTCGGTCTCGCGGTAGGTGTCGGAGGCGGGCTGCTCGCGGTCCTGGTAGCCCCCGTGCCGCGGCTGCTGCCAGGAGAGGTCCTCCTGGGTGCGCGGCCAGGCGCCCGGCTCGGGGCGCTGCTGCTGGTAGTCGGGGTAGGCCGGGCGGGCCGTCGGCATGCCGTCGTCGGAGGGGCGGTGGCCGTATCCGTCGTACCCGTCGTCACGCCCGTCGTCGCGCGGCTGCCCCTGGTAGCGCTGGCTCTGGTGCGACTGGTGCATGGGGGGTGCCGGCGGGGAGGGCGGTTCGCCCGCGGAGTCGTCGACGGTGATCGCGATCCGGATGGGGCGGCCGCACTCCCGGGTCAGCGTCTCGCTGATCAGTGGAGCGAGCCGGCCCTCGAGCACGCGCTTGCCCCACTCATTGGGGACGGCCAGGAGTGCGGTGTCGGCGACGAGTGCCAGCGGCTGGCAGCGCTCGATCCACTGCTTGTCCTTCGGCTCGATGCCCTGCTGGCCCTCCCCGAGGAGTTGTTCCAGCACTCGTGGCCACACTGCGGCAAGATCGGCAGGTACGTCAGCCACAAGGCACGCTCTCTCGCATGTCCCACGAATGTGTGGTTCTCGGGACGGGATGGGTCGGGATGGGTGAGGCCCGGCAGTCGGGAAGGAAAAGAACCGGAGTTCGGCCACGGTAGTCAGGCCGGGCCGCGCGGTTCAAGTTGTTGTCCACAGGCTGTGCACAATGGGGGGCCGCGCGGAGCCGGTTTGACCGGATGGCGTAGCCGCGCGTACCGTGACCAGGTCGAGTTGTCGATGGCTGCTGCCGCCTGCCTCCGATGGGCAAAGATCACGATCTGTGATTGTGAAGCGGTGCACTAAGGCGTTTACGCGAGTTCCTCGTGGGCGCACGGTGACAGCCAGGCGATGTCCCGCCAAGACACGAATCATTTCTGGAGCCCCCGAGTGAGCAAGCGCACCTTCCAGCCGAACAACCGCCGTCGCGCCAAGACCCACGGCTTCCGTCTGCGCATGCGTACCCGTGCCGGCCGCGCGATTCTCGCAAACCGCCGTGGCAAGGGCCGCAGCAGCCTGTCCGCCTGATCGCTTACAGGTCCATGACGTGCTGCCTACCGAGAATCGGCTGAGGCGGCGCGAGGACTTCGCGACCGCGGTACGACGAGGACGTCGAGCCGGACGTCCACTGCTCGTCGTCCATCTACGCAGCGGTGAAACGGACCCGCACGTGACTGGGGAGACTGTTCCCCCGCCGCGTGCGGGTTTCGTCGTCAGCAAAGCGGTGGGAGGCGCGGTCGTCCGCACCGCGGTGAAGCGGAAGCTTCGCCATCTGGTCCGCGACCGACTGGCGCAGCTGCCCCCCGGTAGCCTTGTTGTCGTACGAGCGCTGCCCGGTGCGGGCGACGCCGACCATGCACAGCTGGCCCGAGACCTGGATGCCGCCCTTCAGCGGTTGCTGGGAGGGGGCGCGAGATGAAGTACCCGCTGCTTGCCCTCATCAAGCTGTACCAGTGGACGATCAGCCCACTCCTCGGGCCTGTCTGCCGCTATTACCCGTCGTGTTCCCACTACGGATATACGGCTATCGACCGGCACGGTGCGATCAAGGGAACGGCGCTGACCGCCTGGCGCATCCTGCGATGCAATCCGTGGTCACCCGGCGGTGTGGACCATGTCCCGCAACGCAAGCGTCCGCGGTGGCACGAGCTGCTGCGCAACGGCCTGCGTGGCGGCAAGGGCGGGGAGTCCGCCGCTGATGTGCCGTCCGGGGGGTCGGTCTCCGAACCTCCGAGCCCGGCCACAGAGACCTCGCCCAAAGCTCAAGGAGCCTGATTAGTGGACACGATTGCCAGTCTGTTCAGCTTTATCACCACGCCTGTCTCGTGGGTCATCGTCCAGTTCCACAAGGTTTACGGAGCGCTTTTCGGCGATGACTCCGGGTGGGCCTGGGGCCTGTCCATCGTGTCCCTGGTGGTGCTGATCCGCATCTGCCTGATCCCGCTCTTCGTGAAGCAGATCAAGTCGACCCGCAATATGCAGGTGCTGCAGCCGAAGATGAAGGCGATCCAGGAGCGCTACAAGAACGACAAGCAGCGTCAGTCCGAAGAGATGATGAAGCTGTACAAGGAGACGGGTACCAACCCGCTCTCCTCGTGCCTTCCGATCCTGGCGCAGTCCCCGTTCTTCTTCGCCCTGTACCACGTGCTGTCGTCCATCGCCTCGGGCAAGAAGATCGGCGCGATCAACCAGGACCTGCTGGACAGCGCCCGGCAGGCCCACATCTTCGGCGCACCGCTGGCCGCGAAGTTCACCGACAGCGTCGACAAGCTCAACTCGCTCGACGCCACGCTGCTGGACGTCCGGGTCGTCACCGCCATCATGATCGTGCTGATGTCGGCCTCGCAGTTCTTCACCCAGCGCCAGCTGATGACGAAGAACGTCGACCTCACCGTGAAGACCCCGTACATGCAGCAGCAGAAGATGCTGATGTACATCTTCCCGGTCATCTTCGCCGTGATGGGTGTCAACTTCCCCGTCGGTGTCCTCGTCTACTGGCTGACCACGAACGTCTGGACCATGGGTCAGCAGATGTACGTGATCAACCAGAACCCGACGCCGGGCAGCAAGGCACAGGACGCCTACCTCCAGCGGGTGCTCAAGACCGTGGACTCCCGCGGTCAGGTCCGCGGCCGGACGCAGCGCAGGACCGTCAAGGCGATCGTGGCCAAGGGTCCCGACCGCAATGACATCGAGCGCAAGTTCATCACCGGGCTGAGCAAGAAGGGTCTCGCGGCTCAGGAGGACGGCACCGTCCAGAAAAGCGAGACGGCCGTCATCGAGGCCGAGGGCGGTGCGGCTCCCAAGCGCCAGCAGCCCAAGCGCCAGACCAAGGCGAAGCGTCAGACGGCCGCCACCGCCGCCGGTGCGCCCAAGGATGAGCCCAAGGACGAGTCCGTGGCCGGCTCCAAGACCTCGCTCCGGAAGCAGGACGCACCGCAGGACGACAAGCCGACGTCGGCGGGCAAGTCCGCCTCCGGCTCCTCACGCCAAGCCAAGTCCGGACAGCGCAAGGGCCCGCAGCGGCCCAAGCACCCGTCCAAGAAGTAAGAAGGAGTCCACCCGTGACGGAAGGCACCACCTCCACGGCCGCCGCTGAGGGCAGCGACACTCTGACCCGCCTGGAGCAGGAGGGGGAGATCGCAGCCGACTACCTCGAAGGCCTGCTCGACATCGCCGACCTCGACGGCGACATCGACATGGACGTCGAGGCGGACCGGGCCGCGGTATCGATCATCAGCGACTCTCCGCGTGAACTCCAGAAGCTCGTGGGTCGCGACGGTGAGGTGCTGGAGGCGCTCCAGGAGCTGACCCGGCTGGCGGTTCACCGGGAGACCGGCGACCGCAGCCGCCTGATGCTGGACATCGGCGGTTTCCGGGCCAAGAAGCGGGAGATCCTCGCCGAGCTGGGTGCCAAGGCCGCCAACGACGTCAAGAGCTCGGGCCAGCCGGTCAAGCTGGACCCGATGACGCCGTTCGAGCGCAAGGTCGTGCATGACGCGATCGCCGCAGCCGGTCTCCGGAGCGAGTCGGAGGGCGAGGAGCCGCAGCGCTTCGTCGTCGTTCTCCCGGCCTGACCGGATCCTTGTACTGTCGGCCCCGTCTGTTCGCAGGCGGGGCCGATCCTTGTCAGCCTGATAGTCAGCCACCCCCAGTGCGCTAGTGCGGTACGGAAGGACGGTCCCCGTGACGGAAGCTGCAGAGCTCCCCCCGGCACCTGAAGAGGCGCAGGCGGTATTCGGAGAGCTCTTCCCGGAGGCTGTCCGGTACGCGGAGCTTCTCGCCGATGCCGGGGTGAAGCGTGGCCTGATCGGACCGCGCGAGGTGCCGCGGCTGTGGGAGCGGCACCTGCTGAACTGCGCGGTGCTCTCCGAGGTGGTGCCGGAAGGTGTCACGGTCTGCGATGTGGGCTCGGGTGCCGGCCTGCCCGGCATCCCGCTGGCCCTCGTACGCCCCGACCTCAAGATCACGCTGCTGGAGCCGCTGCTCCGCCGGACGAACTTCCTCCAGGAGGTCGTCGAACTGCTCGGCCTGGACCATGTGACGGTGGTGCGCGGGAGGGCCGAGGAGGTCCTCGGGACGCTCCAGCCCGTCCACGTGGTGACTGCTCGTGCCGTGGCGCCGCTGGACCGGCTGGCCGGATGGGGTGTGCCCCTGCTGCGCCCCTACGGCGAGATGCTCGCGCTGAAGGGCGACACGGCCGAGGAGGAGATCAATGGCGCCAGGGCGGCTCTGAGCAAGCTCGGTGTGCTGGAGACCGAGGTGCTCCAGGTCGGTGAGGGCGTGGTCGATCCGCTATCCACAGTGGTGCGCGTGGTGGTGGGCGAGAGCCCGGGCGGTGTGAGGTTCGCCGCAAAGAGGGCCAAGGCCGCGCGGGTGGGGCGCACCCGGCGCCGCCGCTGAGGGCTGCCGACCGCGCAAGGACGGGCCGGGCGGAGAGCGGTCCGGCATGACTCCTTCCAGGCGATCTTTACCGTCTAGCAGTGAAATGCCGGGAAAGCGGCCATCCGTACCCCCTGCGGAGTGTCGTGGCCTGGTAGTTGCGATGCAGGGGCATCGTGTTTCACGTGAAACGTCGCTCTCTGCTGCAGGGAATCATCGGCCGCGGTCGTGCGGCTGCCACACCGCGCGACCGGAAGCCCGTACGGGTTACCGAGTTGTCCACACGCCCCGATTCATCCACAGATCAGCGGGCCTCGCTGGTTCACGACCCCGAAAGCATGGCAGGCTCTGCTCATTGCGAGCCTGAAGTCGAGGAGAGTGAACCGTTGCGGTCCGACGCCAACATCGCGGGACCGATGACCGATCCGGTCCCCGGTCCCCGAACCGAGTCCGCGGGGGAGGGTGTTTCACGTGAAACACCGCCGCCGATGGACGACACGCCCATCGGTCGAGCCGCCCAGCTGGCGGTCGAGGCTCTCGGCCGCGCCGGTGAAGGGCTGCCTCGCCCTGACCGGACACGCGTCATGGTGGTGGCCAACCAGAAGGGCGGCGTCGGTAAGACGACCACGACGGTCAACCTTGCTGCCTCGCTGGCCCTGCACGGGGCGCGTGTCCTGGTGGTCGACCTCGACCCCCAGGGCAATGCCTCCACGGCGCTGGGGATCGATCATCACTCCGACGTCCCCTCGATCTATGACGTCCTGGTGGAGAGTCGGCCGCTCTCCGAAGTGGTTCAGCCCGTTCCGGACGTCGAGGGTCTCTTCTGCGCCCCTGCCACGATCGATCTCGCCGGTGCGGAGATCGAGCTCGTGTCGCTGGTGGCGCGGGAGAGCCGGCTTCAGCGGGCCATCCAGGCGTATGAGCAGCCGCTGGACTACATCCTCATCGACTGCCCTCCCTCCCTCGGCCTTCTCACGGTGAACGCGATGGTGGCCGGGGCGGAGGTGCTGATCCCCATCCAGTGCGAGTACTACGCGCTGGAGGGCCTGGGCCAGCTGCTGCGCAACGTCGACCTGGTGCGGGGCCACTTGAACCCCGACCTGCATGTCTCCACAATCCTGTTGACCATGTACGACGGCAGGACCAGGCTCGCCTCCCAGGTCGCCGAGGAGGTCCGTACCCACTTCGGCAAGGAAGTGCTGCGGACGAGCATCCCGCGGTCCGTGCGTATCTCCGAGGCGCCGAGTTACGGGCAGACCGTGCTGACCTACGACCCGGGGTCCAGCGGCTCGCTCTCCTACCTCGAAGCCGCCCGGGAAATCGCCCTGCGGGGTGTCGGGGTGCACTACGAGGCGCAGCACGCCCACGCGATTCAGAACAGCCAGCAGAACGTTTCGGAGGGCATTCAGTGAGTGAGCGACGTAGAGGGCTGGGGCGTGGGCTCGGTGCGCTGATCCCCGCCGCTCCCCAGGAGAAGCAGGTGCCGGGGCCCGGCGGCGGGTCGGCCTCCGGGGGGCAGGTTCTGACGGCGGAGCGAGGAGTGGCGGCCGCGAAGGTGACCGCACTTCCGTCGTCCCCGGTGGTGCCGGAGCCGACGTCCGCGCCGGACCAGGAGTCGGCGACGGCCGGTGCGTTCTTCGCCGAGCTGCCCATCGGTTCGATCACGCCGAACCCCCGCCAGCCCCGCGAGGTCTTCGACGAGGACGCCCTGGCCGAGCTGGTCACCTCCATCAAGGAGGTGGGTCTTCTCCAGCCGGTCGTCGTGCGCAAGGCAGGGGCGGACCGCTACGAGCTCATCATGGGCGAGCGTCGGCTGCGTGCCTGCCGCGAAGCGGGCCTGGAGCGGATCCCGACCATCGTCCGGGACACGGACGACGAGAAGCTCCTCCTGGACGCGCTGCTGGAGAACCTCCACCGGGCTCAGCTGAACCCGCTGGAGGAGGCTGCCGCGTACGACCAGCTTCTCAAGGACTTCAAGTGCACCCATGACCAGCTGGCCGACCGGATCGGGCGGTCCCGGCCTCAGGTGTCCAACACGCTGCGGCTCCTACGGCTCTCGCCGCCGGTGCAGCGGCGGGTGGCCGCAGGCGTTCTTTCGGCCGGTCACGCCCGTGCCCTGCTGTCGGTGGACGACTCCGAGGAGCAGGACCGGCTGGCCCACCGCATCGTGGCGGAGGGGCTCTCGGTCCGCGCGGTCGAGGAGATCGTGACGCTCATGGGTTCGCGTCCCTCGAGCTCGCCCAAGCCCAAGGGCCCCCGGGCCGGTACGCGGCTGTCCCCCGCACTGACGGACCTGGCGACCCGGCTCTCCGACCGCTTCGAGACCCGGGTGAAGGTCGACCTGGGGCAGAAGAAGGGAAAGATCACCGTCGAGTTCGCCTCGATGGAGGATCTGGACCGGATCCTCGGCTCCCTCGCCCCGGGCGAGGGAAAGGTGCTGGAGCGTCGTCTCGCCGAGGCTCCCGACGAGGACGACGAGAGCTGAGTCCCCTGGCATCCGCTTGCCTGTAGGGCGCGTGAAGGGCGGGCCGTGTTCCGGGTGATTACCGGAACACGGCCCGCCCTTTGCCCTCTCTCGGTATCCGCATCACCTCTGGGTGGATACGATGCGATCTGGGATGGCGCATCCACGGTGATCGACCTCGGAGGAGGGCGGGGACCTTGCGAACAGTGAGCCGCAGCCGGCTGGTGACGGTCGGGCTGGGCCTGGGAGTCGTCGGGGGATTCGTCGGCAGCCTGTTCCACGAACGGAACGCGCTGGCGGCCGCACGTGATGCGGCGGGTGAGAGAAGTGAGGGATCGCCGCCATGGGGCGTCGGCTTGTACCGCTCACCTTGGACAACCTTCAAGATCTCCCCGAGCGCTGCCGCGCGTGCGTCTTCTGGGAGCTTGACCCGGTCAGCGGGGAAGCTGCCGTAGAGGCAGGAAAGCCGGGGCTGGAGAAAGAGGCCTGGATCTCCGCGGTGCTCCTGGAGTGGGGCTCCTGCGGCCGGGTGGTCTACGTGGATGATGTTCCGGCGGGGTTCGTCCTCTATGCGCCGCCTGCCTATGTCCCGCGCTCGACGGCCTTTCCCACCAGCCCGGTCTCCCCCGACGCCGTTCAGCTCATCACCGGTCTGATCCTTCCGGGGTATCAGGGCCAGGGGCTCGGCCGTGTCATGGCGCAGACGGTGGCCAAGGACGTGCTGCGCCGGGGCTTCAAAGCGATCGAGGCATTCGGGGATGCCAGGGCGGAGGAGTCCGGCTGTGTGCTCCCGGCGGATCACCTGCTGGCGGTCGGCTTCAAGACCGTGCGACCCCACCCCCGGTATCCGCGGCTGAGGCTGGAACTGCGGACGACGCTCTCCTGGAAGGAGGACGTCGAGATGGCTCTCGACCGGCTCCTGGGAGCCGTACAGAAGGAACCGGTACTGCACCCGCTCTGAGCGGCCTCGGACCGGTACGGAAACGGGCCCACCCCGTTGGGGGGTGGGCCCGTTTCACGTGAAACATCGCGCCAGGGCGCGGCTACTTGGTGATGAAGCCTTCGAGGTCGCGGAGGATCGCGGCCTTCGGCTTGGCGCCGACGATGGTCTTGGCGACCTCGCCGCCCTGGTAGACGTTCAGGGTCGGGATGGACATCACCCCGTACTTGGCGGCGGTGGCCGGGTTCTCGTCGATGTTGAGCTTGACGATCTCGATCTGGTCGCCGTGCTCCGCCGCGATCGCTTCCAGCGAGGGAGCGATCTGACGGCACGGGCCGCACCAGGCAGCCCAGAAGTCGACCAGAACGGGCTTCTCGCTCTTGAGGACGACATCGTCGAACGTGTCGTCGGTTACGTGCTTCAGGTCGCCGGCCACGGCGGCCTCCTTAGTCTCTCGGGGTGGGCGTGCGGTAGGGAAGTTCAGACGGCCGGGGTCTTCTCCGGCTCGGCGGGCTCCACATCGGCCAGTGCGGCGAGGAAGCGCTCGGCGTCCAGCGCCGCGGAGCAGCCGGTGCCCGCAGCGGTGATGGCCTGCCGGTAGGTGTGGTCGACCACGTCACCGGCGCCGAAGACACCGGTCAGGCTGGTTCGGGTGGAGGGCGCCTCGACCTTCAGGTACCCCTCGTCGTCGAGCTCCAGTTGGCCCTTGAAGAGCTCGGTGCGGGGGTCGTGTCCTACGGCGATGAAGAGGCCGGTCACGGGGAGCTCGGAGAGCTCGCCGGTCTTGGTGTTCCGCAGGGTCAGGCCCGAGAGCTTCTGCTCACCCTTGACCTCGGCGACCTCGCTGTCCCAGGCAAACTTGATCTTCGGGTCGGCGAAGGCCCGGTCCTGCATCGCCTTGGAGGCACGCAGGGTGTCGCGGCGGTGGACGATCGTGACGGACTTGGCGAAGCGGGAGAGGAAGGTCGCCTCCTCCATGGCCGTGTCGCCGCCGCCGATCACGGCGATGTCGTGGTCCTTGAAGAAGAAGCCGTCACAGGTGGCGCACCAGGAGACCCCGCGGCCGGAGAGGGCGTCCTCGTTGGGCAGTCCGAGCTTGCGGTGCTGGGAGCCGGTGGTGACGATGACGGACTTGGCACGGTGCACGGTGCCCGCCGTGTCGGTGACCGTCTTGATGGCACCGGTGAGGTCGACCGCGACGACATCGTCAGGAACCAGCTCGGCGCCGAAGCGCTCGGCCTGGGCTCGCATGTTGTCCATGAGCTCGGGGCCCATGATGCCGTCCTGGAAGCCGGGGAAGTTCTCCACGTCGGTGGTGTTCATCAGTGCGCCGCCGGCCGTGACCGCGCCCTCGAAGACCAGCGGGTTCAGTGAGGCACGAGCGGTGTAGAGCGCGGCGGTGTACCCGGCCGGTCCGGAGCCGATGATGATCACATTACGGACGTCGCTCACGGGTTTCTTCCTCGTCTCTGCAGACTGCCTACTGCCTACGGGGTCGGTTCAACGACTCTCACCCCACCCAACGGATCCTACGGGTGTTGCATTCCCGTGGTGCAATCCCGTGTTGCCACACCCGGGCGTGCCGTAGCGGCCCTCAGGGGCGGTCGTACGCCTCTGTGAGCAGCAGCCGACCGGTCGACCCGGGCCCGGCTTCCACGCAGGAGGAGGCGACGACATAGGCCTGCACGCGGGTGGGGTCGCTCGGGTGGGGAAGGACGACGAGGAAGGCGTCCGTCCCCTGATAGGTCCCCTCGTCGACGGCGAGGGCCGGTGTGGTGCTACCGGTGGCCTGCTGCACGCACGGAGGTACGGCGACGGCAGGGGCGATGAGCGGGCCCCTGGAGGCCTTGGTGTCGGGCGTCTCCGCCTCGGGTACCGCCTGCTCGTCCACGCTCGGTGACTGCTTCTGCCCGTTGAACTCCTCCGTGCCGGCTCTGCCGGACAGAAGGTCCTGGACCGTGGTCTCGAGCGTTCCCTGGGAGTAGCTGTGCGCCCCGCTCTCCGAGGTGCTGACGGCCCGGTCGGCGGCCGCGCCCGACGAGTCAGAGGACGACGACAGGTTCTGGAGGAAGAGGACGCTCATGCCGATGAGTGCGGCGCCGCACGCGGTGCCCAGGAACACCGCACTCCGACGGCGGCGGGTGCGATTGCGTCCGGGGCCCGTAGAGCCCTCGGGGCGGCCCGCCGGGCGGACCGGGGAGGAGCCGGTGCGGGGTGTCACGGAGGATGGGTCGCCGGTCTCCGCGCTCGATGTTTCACGTGAAACATCGGCATCGCGGGAAAAAACAGCGGTGGCTCGGGAGTCATCGGCCGCTTCATCGGCGGGGGAGCCCGCGCGGGCCTCGGCGGCGAGCGCAGCGTCGATCCGGGCGGCGATGTCCCCGGGCATCGGCTCCGGGCCCGGCAGGGTGCCGAGCAGCTCGCGGACCTCCTCCAGGGAGTCCCGTACCTCCGCGCACAACTCGCACTCCGCGAGGTGGTCGCGGATCTCTTCCGCGCGGGAAGGGATGAGCAGCCCCTCGGTGAGATCGGAGATCTCGGAGACCTCCGGGTGCTGAGCCGTGTCGGTCGTGGATGTCACGGGCGTCCACCTCCTCCCTTCACAGCGGCCGGATCGTTCGCTCCTGTGTCCTTCGGTTCTGACGCAGGTGGGACGGATGGACCGGGCGTCCGGTTCCTTCCGGTGACGTGGGTCTCCCCGTCGGGGCCCTCGTCGCCGGTCCCGCCGCGCAGGTGCCGAACCAGGGGAGCCAGCCTCGCCCGTCCCCGGGCGCACCGGCTTTTCACGGTCCCGGTGGGCACGCCCAGGATGTCGGCGGCCTCGGCCACGGGATAACCCTGCATGTCGACCAGGACGAGGGCCGCGCGCTGTTCGGCGGGCAGGGTGGCCAGGGCGGCGAAGAGCTGGCGGTGCAGATCCTGCCGTTCGGCGGGGGCCTCGGCCGACTCGTTGGGTTCCAGGAGCTGGTCGAGCCGTTCCGCGTCGTCCACCGGAGACGTCTTGCGGGAGGCCGCTTTCCGGACTCGGTCGAGGCAGGCGTTGACGGTGATGCGGTGCAGCCAGGTCGTCACGGCGGACTGGCCGCGGAAGGTATGGGCGGCCCGGAAGGCAGAGACGAGGGCGTCCTGGACGGCATCGGCCGCCTCTTCCCTGTCCGCGAGGGTGCGCAGCGCCACGGCCCACAGCCGGTCGCGGTGGCGGCGTACGAGTTCACCGAAGGCGTCGGGGTCGCCCGCCACATGGAGGGCGAGCAGGTCCGAGTCGCCCGGTGCCTCTGGTGGAACGGAATCCACCGTGCTCCCCCTCCGAACCGGATCCGATGTCGTGTGCCACATTAACGGGCCGCGCGCCGGGTGATCAGGGCTGGTACGGAGTCTCCACACCAGCTCCTGATCAGCCGAGGACGGAGATGTCGTTGATCCCGCCGCGAAAGCCGCCGGTGCCGTCCGCGGGCAGTTCCGTGATGTGGATCAGGACGTAGCGCGTCCGGACGGGCTTCTCCAGCTCCTCCGTGAGCGTCTTCTCCGCGACCTTCTTCTCGACGATCTGCTGGGGGAAGTCCGCCGACGAGGAAGGTGACGAGGCGTCCGGCCCCGCGGCGAACACCGCCGTGGTCTGACCGCTGCGGTACATGTCCACATCGATGGAGCGGACGTCCTGGACCTTCCCCAGGTCGACGATGATCCCGCTGCCCTGCCGACGCTGCGGCAGGTTGCCGAAGTTGGGGAAGCCCCGGTAGCGATGGGTGATCCACGCCGTGGAGGAGTCGTCGTCGATGGCGTTCGGTACGTCCCCCGGCTGGATCCCCGAACCGTCGGGCATGAACTCGGTGGCGTCCGCGATGGCCAGTGGCTTGGGCGGGGCGGGTGCCGGCTTCTCGTCGTCGGTCGGCTGGGTGACGCCGGTGTCGCCGGAGCCCTTGCGCTGGTCGAGCAGGATCTCCGCGAGCTGCCAGCTGCCGAGGCCGAGGGCGGCGATGAGGAGCGCCGAGACGCTCCACTTGAGTACCCGTCCGGTACGGCTCTGGAGGGGTGCCGGAGGGGCTGCCAGCACCGGCTGGGGCACGGACGACGGATGGGTGGACGGCCGTCCGTAGGTGCCCTGCTGATACGTCGTCCGCTGATAGACCGGCTGCTGGTAGACGGGCTGGGCGGCGAAGGTGGGCTCCGGCGGCAGGACGCGCGGCATGGCCGCGACGGCCTTGGCCAGTTCGTCCGGGGTCGTGCAGGGCGGTTCCTGACGGGATGCGGTGGCCCCGTCGTTGGCGAGGGCACGCATGGCGAGCTCGGAGAGGCCGCGGTGGACGCCGGCGCGGACCTGGTCCGGGGCGATGAGCCCCATGCCCTTGGGCAGCCCGGAGAGACCGTACGCGTCGCTCTCGTACGGCCAGCGCTTGGTCAGCGCCGCGTACAGGAGTGCGCCGATCGCCTCGGTGTCCTGACGCAGAGGGCGTTCGGAGGTGATGCCGCGCAGGGCGGCGTTCACGGCGAGGCCGCGGATCCGGTACTGGCCGGTGGAACTGCGCAGTACGGCGCCGGGGGTGAGGCGAAGGTGCGTCAGGCCCTCGCGGTGAGCTGCCGCCATCGCGTGGGAGAGCTGGCTGACGAGTTGGTAGGCGTCGTGGGCGTCCATCGGTCCGGCGGCCAGCAGAGCGGTGAGCTCGGTGGCGTCCGGGAGCCATTCGTGGACGACGTAGACGAGATCGTCCTCCTCGACGGCGTCCAGGACCTGGACGAAGCGGGGATCGCCGAGCAGCGCGGACGACCTGGCCGCGGCCAGTACGGAGCGGGCCCTGGGGTGGTTGGCGGGCAGCAGGTGGACGCCGACCGCGCGGCGCAGTTTCTCGTCGACCGCCCGCCAGCTGCTGAAGCCGTCCAGACGGGTGACGCACTCCTCCAGGCGGTAGCGGTCGGCCAGTTTGTGGCCGCTGTGTACGTCGGGGGTCGCCGGAACGGCCTCGGAACGTGCCCGCCCGCCGTCGTGACCCTGGGGGTTCTCGGGCGTCTCGGGGCTCGCGCCCTCGGTGTCCTCGGCCTGCGCCGTTCCGTCGTTCGTGGCCTCGTCCGCCTTGGCGGATAGCGGCTCGTCGCCGCCGTTGTCGGCCACGTCGACGGCAGCCGTGCTACGTTCCGCCACCGTCGTTCCTGCCTCCCCATCCGTTGCGCGAAGCCGGCCAGCTCGCCTCAGTCACGCCAATTGTGCCCACACTCCGGCGCTATCCACGACACGCCGAGTCCGGCGATGGTTGTGCGGCCGTGTGCTCATTCAGCGTCCGAGCCGTCCACGGACCATGCCGACCAGGCCGTTGACCTCTTCGATGCGCATCTTCTTCGCCGCGACGAAGAAGATGCCCATGAGGAGGGTGCCGCCACAGATCAGCGCGGCCAGCGATCCGAGAGCGCCCGTGCCGAGAAGCTCGAGGATCGCGAATCCGATGCCGCCGCCGATGGCGGCCGCGGGTACCGCCGCCATGCAGAGCCGGGCGTAGGTCCGCACGATATGCGCACCGTCCAGGTCGCCGCCGAGCCGGGTGCGCAGTCGGCGCCAGGCGACACCGACGCCGACCGCGTAGGCCAGACCGTAGGAGAAGGCCATGCCGACGACGGCCCAGCGGGCGGGAAGGACGACGTAGCAGAGGGCGGAGGCGGCGGCGTTGACGGCCGCGACGATGACCGTGTTGTAGAAGGGGGTACGGGTGTCCTCGTACGCGTAGAAGCCGCGGAGGACGACGTACTGCACGGAGTACGGGATCAGGCCGAGGGCGAACGCCATCAGGATGAAGCCCATGGACCGGGCTGCCTCGGCGCCGCTGGAGGCATACAGCAGGGTGCACATCGGCAGGCCGAGCGCGAGGAAGGTGAAGGCGACCGGGACGATGGCGACGGCCGAGTTCCGCAGGCCCTGCGAGATGTCGTCCCGGACCGCACCGGGGTCGTTGTCGTGGGCGGCGCGGGAGATGCGGGGCAGCAGCGCGGCCATGACGGAGACCGTGATGATGGCCTGCGGCATGCCCCAGATCAGCTGGGCGTTGGAGTAGGCCAGGAAGCCGGTGCCGTCCTTGCCGGCCAGCTTGCCCGCCGATGTGGCGAGCTGGGTGACGACCAGGACGCCCGCCTGGTTGGCCAGGACGAACAGTACGGTCCACTTGGCCAGCTTGACCGTTTTGCCGAGCCCGTGGCCCTTCCAGTCGAAGCGGGGGCGGAAGCGGAAGCCCGCCTCGCGCAGGTACGGGATCATCGCCAGCGCCTGGACGACCAGCCCGAGAAGGGTGCCGATACCCAGCAGCCGGACGCCCTCCGGGGGGATGGTGTCCACGCCCATCCGGGACTCGGCGGAGGTGCCGTAGACCCAGATGAAGAGGCCGAACGTGATGATCATGACGACGTTGTTGAGGACCGGGGTCCACATCATCGCGCCGAACTTGCCCCTGGCGTTGAGGATCTGACCCATCACCACGTGCACGCCCATGAAGAAGATGGTGGGCAGGCAGTACCGGGCGAAGGTGACGGCGACGCTGTTGGCGGCGACATCGTCGGCGATGGTGTTCGACATCAGCTGGATCAGCACCGGCGCGACGAGGACCGCGATGGCCACGATCAGGCCGAGCGCCACCATCACCAGGGTCAGCAACCGGTTGGCGAAGGCCTCGCCGCCGTCCTCGTCGTCCTTCATGGCGCGGACGAGCTGCGGGACGAAGACCGAGTTGAGACCGCCGCCGACGGTGAGGATGTAGATCATGGTCGGCAGCGTGTACGCGATGGTGAAGCTGTCGCCGAGCAGCGCGGCGCCGAGAGCCGCGGTGATCACCAGGGACCGGATGAATCCGGTGAGCCGGGAGACGAGGGTGCCGGCCGCCATCAGCGCGCTGGACTTCAGCACTCCGGAAACCCGGCCGCCGCCGGACTTCGACGGGGCGGGAGCGGGGGCGGGTTCCGGCTCGGGCGGGCCCGGGACCTTCCCCGCCCCTTCCTGGTCCCGGAAGAGGTGGGCGAAGGCGTCCGGCTCCTGCCGATCGTCCGACGCCTGTGTGACCAGGTCGTCGACGCCGACGAACTGCGTGGTCGCCGGACGGTCGCCGTACGGGAGGTGGCGTGAGGGCCCCGAGGGCTCGGGAGGCGGTGTCTGGGCCCAGATACGCGGGTCGGGGGCGTGCGGGGGCGCGGGCGGCTGCTGGTACAGCGCCTGCGGTTCCTGGTAGGTGCCGGGGGGCGGCGGCGGGTGGGACGCCCGGTCGTACAGCGCCTCGCCCACCGGGTCCTGGGCCGCGAGGTCCTGCGCCCGGTAGGGGTCGTCCTCGTAGGCGTGCTGGAGGTACGGGTCGGGCGGCGCCTGCCCGCCGTCCTGGCCCGCACCCGGAGGGACGGGGGGCCCGGACGGAGACCCTGCTCCGCCGGCGCCCTGGCCGCGGTCACCGTCGTACGGCGCGTTCATCGAAACCCCTACCTCATCGTCCCCGGCCGACCGGCCATGACGGACATCGCTCAACGGTCCACTTTCTCACCCGTTCCCGACGGGGCCCCGCTTTCCGGTCCGGTGTCCGGGGCCGGGTCACTCGGCTGCTCGGGTTCGCCGCCGTCGCCGTTCGCCGTGTCGCTTGCCACGGCGCGCTTGCGGTGGCTGTACATCCTGACCCCGGCCAGCACCAGGAGGAGCAGTCCGCCGGCGATGACGAGCAGGACGGTGGGAGTGACCTCGGAGACCTTCACGGTGAAGGTCATCTCCTCGCCGTACGGCGTGCCGTCCTCGGTGAAGAGCCGGGCGGTCACTTGGGCGCGTCCGTTGGCGCTGGTCGCCGTGTCGAACTTCACCGACTGGCTGTGCCCGCCCCCGATCCGGACCGGCAGGTCGGCCATCGTCCCGCCGTCGTTGAACTTCAGACGGATGTTGTCCGACTTCAGCCTCAGGACGAGCCTGTCGACGCCCTGCACCAGCTTGTTCTGCACGGTCACCGGGATCGTCGCGCTGCGGCCGGAGAGAGTGACGTCCGACTTGTCGATCAGCTGGACCTCGCCGGTGAGGTTCTTCAGGTGCTTGAGCACGTCGTCCCGGTAGGTCTGCGCCTCTTGGGAGCGGCCCCGCCAGGATGTCGACATCGAGCGGTTGACCGCGTTGCCGAACGGGGTAACCACGCGCTCGGGCAGCGTGAGGATGGTCTCGAAGCTGTCGATGGAGCCCTGGGTGGTCCGGATGTCCTGGAACGCCTGGGTGGGCAGCTCCTGGTTGCGGAGCTTCTTCGGGTACGCGGAGGCCCGCGGCACCTTCGTGGTCGCCAGCGGATCCGGTTTCGCCTCGGAGGCGGCGACCAGGTCCTGCGGCTGCGTCCAGCGGTCGCCCGAGAGGGCCTCCAGGGCCCGCGCCATCGACTGCGCCTGGGCAGCCGTGGGCATCCGCTGGGGTGCCACGACGATGCTGCGTTCGTTGTCCGGCGCCTGCTCGTTCAGCGCGAGGGTCTGCGCGAGGAACTTCTGGACCGCGAGGGTCGAGGCGCCCGCCCGGATCATGCTGCCGTTGAACACGGCCGACAGCCGGGAGTCGGCGACGACGGCGGTGGTGCCTCCGCCGATCGGCCTTGCCGCCGTCGGGGTGTACGGCAGGCCGCCGGTCTCCGGGAAGCTGTCGCTGCGGGCGATCACATGATCGGCGCCCGCGGAGGTCGCCACATCCACGATGCCCGGGTCGACCGCGCCGTTCACGGGCCAGGCGAAGTCGGTGGACGGCTTCACGTGGAGGATGGTCTCCACCGTGGTGGCGCCCACCGTGGAGGCGTTCTGCAGATGGCTGAGTGTGCCGGAGACACCCTTGCCCCGGTGCGCTATGGAGGCCAGATCCGGGTCGGCGAACGGCAGAGCGATCACCTTGCCGTCCTCGACCACCTTCTGCAGGGCGGTGATCCACTGTCCGGCGACGGCCCGGTTCTTGCCCGGGACGGTCGTATCACCGGACTTGACCTCGTAGCCCCCGGCCATTGCGGCGACGCTCGCCAACAGGTCCGGGTCGACGACCCAGGTCACGGGGAGCCGGCTGCCGAGGGCGACCATCTGCTGCAGACGTCCTCCCGGCGCCAGCTCCTCGGCCAGCTTGTCGTCGGCGAACACCGGCGTCTGCTGTTCGTCCGAGCGCGTCTCGGCGGTGACGTGCGGGGAGGCGATCAGCGGCCAGAGAAAAGTGAGCTTCGTCCTCTTGTCGCTTTTCTCGGGCTGCCAGGGGAGGTACGAGCGCTCGATGCCCAGCACCTGCTCGTAGGGGACGGCCGCAGTGCGGCCGGAGACCGAGACTCCCAGCTGGTAGACGCCCGACGCGTCGAGGTCCAGCTTGTCGACGGGAACGGCGAGCGTGAAGTTCTGGCTGATCCCCCTGGCGAGCTCGGGGATCTTCACCGTGTACTTGTCGTCGATCGGGGCCGGGTCGGCGCCCGGCGTGTAGCCCTTGCGCTTGGCGGCGTCGTCGACCTCTCCGCGGCCGGAGAGCCGGGGGCCGACCCGCAGGTCGACCTCGGCGTCGTCGATCGTCTCCTTGCCCTTGTTGGTGAGCGTCCCGGAGACGGTCAGCGTGTCCCCCTCCACGGGGGCGGCGGGGGAGAGCGTGTCCAGGGACACATCGACCGTGCGGGATCCCGTGGGGGCCTTCACCGGTTCGGCGGCCGGCGCGCTCCCGGTGGCCGGACCGGCCAGCAGTCCGGCCAGCAGCGGTGCTCCCAGGACCACGGAAGCCGTGCGCCGCAGCCACCGGCGGGCAGGAGAGGGACGCATCCCCTGGATGTCTGCCGCCTGGGCCACGCGCCTACCCGTCCCTCGTCGTCATCGGAGTCTGTCGATCGTTGTCGGTCCTGCGTCCCCGCATGGTAACGAGGTGCGGAGGGCCGAAGTGCTGGGGTCCGGCTCACATGATCGCGGCAGGTCCGCAGGGTCCGGATAAACGATGACGCCGTGGCCGGTCCGTACACGTACCCTTTTCTGTTGTGCCGAACGCCAACGAAGAGAACGCCAGTGCACTGAACCAGGTGCAGCATCGCGCGGTGAGTGAGCTGCTGCGAGTGTCCCCGGTCGCCGACGACCTCGCCCGCCGCTTCCAGGGGGCCGGATTCGGCCTCGCGCTGGTCGGAGGCTCGGTCCGCGACGCGCTGCTCGGCAGGCTCGGGAACGACTTGGACTTCACCACCGACGCCCGCCCCGAGGACGTGCTGACCATCGTCCGTCCCTGGGCCGACGCGGTGTGGGAGGTCGGGATCGCCTTCGGCACCGTCGGCGCCCAGAAGGACGGCTACCAGATCGAGGTGACGACCTACCGGTCGGAGGCGTACGACAGGGCCTCTCGCAAGCCGGAGGTCTCCTACGGCGACTCCATCGAGGACGACCTCGTGCGCCGGGACTTCACGGTCAACGCGATGGCTGTCGCGCTGCCGGAGAAGGAGTTCGTCGACCCGCACGGCGGCCTGAAGGACCTTGCCGAGCGCGTGCTGCGCACGCCGGGGACGCCTGAGGCGTCCTTCTCGGACGACCCGCTGCGCATGCTGCGTGCCGCCCGGTTCGCGGCTCAGCTGGACTTCGAGGTCGCCCCCGAGGTCGTCACCGCGATGACCGGGATGGCTGGCCGGATCGAGATCGTCTCGGCCGAACGGGTCCGCGAGGAGCTCAACAAGCTTCTTCTCTCCGCCCGCCCCCGTAAGGGCCTCGGCCTCCTCGTCGACACCGGGCTGGCCGACCATGTGCTGCCTGAGCTCCCGGCGCTGCGACTGGAAAGTGACGAGCATCACCGTCACAAGGATGTCTACGAGCACTCGCTGACCGTCCTGGAGCAAGCCATCGACCTGGAGGAGGACGGGCCCGACCTCGTTCTGCGGCTGGCAGCCCTGCTCCACGACATCGGCAAGCCGAGGACGCGGCGGTTCGAGAAGGACGGCCGGGTCTCCTTCCACCACCACGAGGTGGTGGGCGCCAAGATGACCAAGAAGCGCATGACCGAGCTGAAGTACTCCAACGACCTGGTCAAGGACGTGTCGAAGCTGGTCGAGCTGCACCTGCGCTTCCACGGGTACGGCGACGGGGAGTGGACCGACTCCGCCGTCCGCCGGTACGTACGCGACGCCGGACCCCTCCTCGAACGCTTGCACAAGCTGACCCGGTCGGATTGCACGACCCGGAACAAGCGCAAGGCAAACGCACTCTCCCGGACCTACGACGGGCTGGAGGAGCGGATCGCCCTGCTGCAGGAGCAGGAGGAGCTCGACTCCATCCGCCCGGATCTGGACGGCAACGAGATCATGCAGACGCTGGGGGTGGGCCCCGGGCCGGTGATCGGCAAGGCGTACGCGTTCCTGTTGGAGTTGCGGCTGGAGCACGGCCCAATGGAGCGTGACGCGGCGGTGGCCGCACTCAAGGAATGGTGGGCGGAGCAGAGCTGAGTCGGCGCGGGTGATGTTTCACGTGAAACGTCACCCGGGCCGAATGTGCTGGGGGCGTTGTTTCACGTGAAACAACGTCCCCAGCACATTCGGGCCCGGCTACCCGCCGCCGAGTGTGTGGCGCCGACGGAACATGGCCACCGCAACGGCGGCGTACAGCACGGCCACTCCGACCACGACGGTGACGGACCTGCCGTCCGGCGGGAGCAATAGCGCCGCGACCCCGGCCGCGCTCACGAACGCGACGTTGAACAGCACGTCGTAGAGCGAGAAGATCCGGCCGCGGAACGAGTCGTCCACCGAGGTCTGGACGACCGTGTCCGTCGAGATCTTCGCCCCCTGGGTCACGACACCGAGCACGAAGGCGGCGATCAGCATCGGCACGGGGGTGAATGAGAGCCCCAGAGCCGGCACCAGGACGGCCGCGGATCCGGCGCAAGCCGTGATCCATCCGTACCGTCCGAGCCGCCCCACGGCCCAGGGGGTCACCACGGCGGCCACGAAGAAACCCGCACCGGAGGCCCCGACCGCCAGGCCGAGCAGGGCCAGTCCATCGGAGTCGCCGTCCGACCAGGCGTAGCGGCAGAGCATGAGCACCATCACGGTGAGCGCGCCGTAGCAGAAGCGGAGCACCGTCATGGCGGCCAGCGCCCTGGCCGCGCGGGTCCGCTCCCCCAGGTGGCGGAGTCCGGTGACGAGCCCGTGGGCCGTGACGGTCAGTGCGGCTCGCAGCCGTAGGGGCGTTCCGTCGGGCTCGGGCCCCAGCAGCGCGGGCGGCAGGCGCAGCGACGCCAGCGCGGAGAGCAGATAGAGCATGGCCCCCAGCAGGACGACCGCCGCGTCCGACTCGTCGGCCAGCAGCCGCACGACGAAGGCGAGGCCACCGCCCGCGGTGGCCGCGAGGGTGCCGGCCGTCGGGGAGAGCGAGTTGGCGACGACGAGCCGTTCGTCGTCGACCACCCGCGGCAGCGCGGCGGAGAGCCCTGCCAGCACGAAACGGTTGACGGCGGTGACGCAGAGGGCCGAGGCGTAGAAGAGCCAGTCCGGTACGGAGGCGAGGATCAGCAGGGCCGTGCACGAGGCCAGGGAGGCCCGCAGGAGGTTTCCGTACAGGAAGACCTGGCGGCGGGGCCAGCGGTCCAGCAGGACGCCCGCGAAGGGGCCGATCAGCGAGTACGGGAGGAGGAGCACCGCCATGGCCGAGGCGATGGAGGCCGCTGAGGTCTGCTTCTCCGGCGAGAAGACGACGTACGCGGCGAGGGCGACCTGGTAGACGCCGTCGGCGGACTGGGAGAGGAGCCGCACGGTGAGCAGGCGGCGGAAGTTCCGCAGGCGCAGGAGGGTGCGCAGATCACGCGCGACAGACATGGGAGCAAGCGTCACACACGTCGGGGGCGGTGACGCGCCGTTCCTGATCGCCGGTGAACGCCGTTACTCGTACGGGGAGTTCTTCGCCCGGAGAGCACCAGCGAGAGGTAGTCGCGGGTGCTCTCCGGCATC